>JALYHK010000057.1 GCA_030776605.1 Pseudomonadota bacterium | reverse complement strand
ATCGTCGCCACCACGACCGCGAACGACAGCGGCACCAGCGCCTGCGCGTCCGCTACTCCCATTTCGGCAAGCCGGATCGCGAACAGCCCGGTGACCGCCACCGCGACCACGCCGCGCGGCCCGATCCAGGCGACGAACAGCCGCTCCCGCCACGGCACGCGCGAGAAGAGCAGGCTGAACAGCACCGTCACCGGCCGGACGACGAACAGCAGCAGGACGAGGAAGATGACGAAGCGCGCCTCGAAGGCGCGGATCGTCTCCCAGTCGAGCGTGGCGGGCAGCAGGATGAACACGCCGGAGACGAGCAGGACGCCGAGGTCCTCCTTGAAGCGGCGCAGCGCGCCGAACGAGTACATCTGCCGGTTGGCGATGACCACGCCCATGATAGTGACGGTGACGAGGCCGGTCTCGTGCTGGATGGTGTCGGCGAGCACGAAGCCGGCGATGACGATCACCAGCAGGACCGGCGCCTTCAGATATTCGGGGACCAAGCCCCGCGGGAACAGCCAGGTGACGAGCAGGCCGAGGACGGCGCCGAGCAGCCCGGCGCCGACGCCCGCGGCGACCACGTCGAGCGCGATGTCGCCGACGCTGGCGCTCTCGCCCTGGTAGGTGATGTAGGCGAAGATGAAGACGGCGAGCAGGGCGCCGATCGGATCGTTGACGATGCCTTCCCACTTGAGGATCTGCGCCGGCCGCTTGCCGATGTGGAGGTTGCGCAGCATCGGCCCGATCACCGTCGGGCCGGTCACCACCATGATCCCGCCGAACAGCGCCGCGATCGGCAGCGACAGACCGCCGCCGTAGTGGGCGGCGGCGGTGCCGAGGGCCCAGGCGACCGGGACTCCGACGAGGACGAGGCGCGCCACCGCCGCGCCGGAATGGCGCAGCTCGCGGAAGTTGAGGCTGAGGCCGCCGTCGAACAGGATGACCGCGACGGCGAGCTTGACGATCGGCTCGAGCAACTCGCCGAAGTCGCGTTCGGGGACGATGATGCCGAACACCGGCCCGGCGAGCAGCCCCGCGACCAGCATCAACGCGATCGCCGGCTTGCCGGTGCGCCAGGCTATCCACTGGGCGCCGACGCCCAGAACGCCGATCAGCGCGATCTTCACCATCAGGGAATCTGCGAAGTCCACGGCTCCAGCTAGCACAGGCGAGCGCCATTTCCACGCGGGGGGCGGACGCCTCCCGCCACGGGTGGCAAGCCGGCGTCCGCCGGGCTAGGCTGGGGCTTTCCAAAACGGCGAAAGGAGCATGGGATGGGCGACCCGGCCGAGGCGGGCACTCGCGGAACGCGGCACCTGAGCAGCGTCGAGGCGGCGCGCAAATTGTACCACGACTTCGCCCGCGGCGACGTCGAGGCGGTGCTGGGCAGCCTCCACGACGACATCGAATGGTACGAGGCGGAAGGAAATCCCTATCAGCCGGACGGGACCCCCTTCCGCGGCGCGCAGGAGATCGTCGAGAAGCTGTTCGCGCGCCTCGCCCAGGAGTGGGAGTCCTTCTCAGTCGCACCGCGCAGCTTCCACGAGTGCCGCAACGGCATCGTCGTGGTGGAGGGGCGGTACGGCGGCACTTTCAGGGAAACGGGGCGGACGCTCGACTGCCAGGTCTGCCACGTCCTGTGCTACCAAGACGGCAAGCTGCGGCGCTTCCAGCAATATGTCGACACGGCGCAGCTTCGCTCCGTGATGGGCGCCTGAACCGCTGCGCCGCCGACGGTTTCATTGCGGAGGCGGCGGCGCTTGCGGGAAGGCGGGAGCGTTGTCGGCGACGACGTCCCAAGGCTGCGCCGAGGCGCAGAAGATGTGCGCCGACGGCTCGACCCATGAGGCGTCCTCCAGAGTGCCGGCCTGGACGAGGCTGAGCCCTTCCAGCGCGCCGCCGCACTGGATCGCGATCGGCGACCCGCATTCGCCGCAGAAGCTGCGGGCGATCGGCGTCCCGCTGCCGCCCTGCGTCCGATAGGTCCGCAACGGCCCGTCCAGGGCGAGCCGCTCCGTCGGCACGGCGACGTTGGCCGTATAGCCGGCGCCGGTCGCCTTCTGGCAGTCGCGGCAGTGGCAGAAGGCGAAGGCGGGATCGGCCTCGCCCTCGTAGCGCACCGAGCCGCACAGGCAGCTTCCCTTCACTTGTCTCGACACACCGTCCTCCTCTCTCAGCGCAGCTTGAGCAGCCTCTTCACCAGGGCTGCGTCGCCGAACTCGCCCTTGGCGTCGAGGATGAGCGGGACGCGGCGGCCGGCGAGGCGCAGCTTGAACCAGGGTGCGTCGACCGAAACCCCATGGCTCGGGATCAGCGCGTCCGGGGCATGGCTGCGCCCCTCGACATAGTCGGCCCGGCGAACGGCGGCGGCGGGGTAGACCGTCTCGCGGCTGCCGAGGAACTCGAGGGTGCGGACGTGGAGCGCGTCGGCCGCTTCGTCATAGTCGACCGCGGTGACGTAGAGCCGCCCGTAGAACCACATGCCGGCGAGCAGCGTGAGCCCGAGCGCGGCGACGCCGAAGCCCAGCGCGACGCGATCACGGAATGGCGCCAGCACTCCCCCGTCCGCCCGGCTGAGGCCGTAGCTGTTGAACAGCTCCCAGCCCCACCAGCAGGCGGCGAGCGCGAGCGCTGCCGAAAAGGCGATGAAGGCCTTCACCTTGGTCAGCTGGAAGCCCGCCCGGTACAGCCTGGTCATGCCGCCCTCCGCCGTAACGCCCGCGCCGGTCGCCGCGCGCCGAAACCGGCAGGCTACTCCCCTGGCCGGCCGCTGTGAAGCCGCGCCGGCGGAGGGCGCCGTACGGTTCAGCTTGGAGAAGGCCTCCGTCTTATAATGTCGGGGCTGGAGAGCGCCCTTGGGGAATCGATAGATGCTGTTTCGTGCCGCAATCATAGCCGGATCCGTGCTTTTCGCCGCTTGCGGCGACAGCGCGGAGGCGAACGCCCAGACGGCGCTCATGAACCCGAACGCATGGGTGATCGGCCCGATCATCCGCGGCCGGAACTATTCGGAAGGCGCGCCGCTGCATCCGACGCCGCGCCGCGACGGCGGATGGCACATCGATCTGCCGCAGGCGCCCGGCAGCGTCCACTACGTCACCTTCCGCCACGGCTCGCTGGCGGGGAAGCGCCGTATCGTCATGCGCTACCGCCTCGAGGCCGATCCGGGCGTCCGGCTGCTGGCGGCGAGCGACGGGCGGTCGCCTTCGATCATCACCCTCTACTTCCAGCGGGCCGGCGACAATTGGAGCGGCCGGCGGCGGTTCGAGACCTATCGCTGGTACGCGACCTTCGCCTCCCAGACCCCGATCCGTCCGGGCGAGCACGTCATCGTCGCGCCGCTCGACGCGAACTGGACGGCGGTGGGGACTTCGAGCGCAGCGAGCAACCCCGCCGCATTCCGCGAGGCGGTGGCCGAAGCGGATCAGGTCGGCTTCGTCCTCGGCGGCGGCGACGGCTATGGCCACGGCGTGTTCGCGACCGGCCGCGCGCGCCTGATCGTCACCGATTTTCGCGTCGACTGAGGCGCGGCGAGAGCGCTTCGCCCCCGAGTGCAACCCCCGCATCCATTGCGGCATCTGTGCCTACGGCGCTGCCGCCGCCGTCAGCCGAGGTCTTCCGGCCGCAGCCTGTCCCACCGCCCCGCCCAAGGCGAGTTGGGGTCGGTCTCGCTCGAGAGGTAGTGCGGCTTCAGCACACCGGCCCGGGCCGGCGCCGGGTCGTGGCGGTCCGGAGCGGCGAGCTTGCGGACGTCGAAGGGGCTGTCGAACTTGAGGCCGATCCGGCCGGCGCGGCACCAGCGCACCTGGGCGAATATCGTCCCGGCGGACTTCAGCGCCAACACTACGTCCGTCCCTGCGGCAAGCCTCGCTGCCCCGCTGACCATGGCGCCTGCGGCGGAGATGTTGCGCAGGTGCACCTGCGCGCTGCGGTCCTCCCAGAACAGTTCGCCGGCCCAGACGACCGACTGCCGCGGCGCGCGCTCGCCTTTCGCCGGCGTCGGCATCTCGCCGCTGCGGCGCCCCGCGGCCGCGCTCCGGGCGGCCTCGGCAAGCGGCAGCTCGATCGGCTCCACGAATTCGACTCCGAATCGGCCCTTGCCGAGCCAGCGTACCGTGGCGCCGATCATCGGGCGCTCGCCAAAAGAGATCCTGACGCGCTCGCCGATGAAGGGCATCAGGCTGCTCTCGATCATCGCCCCGCCGGGCGAGAGGTTGAGGATCGCCACTGCTGTGGTCGTGCGGCGAAAAGCGAGCCCCGCGGTCGCGCCGCTCGAGCGGTCCCGCTGGTCGCGCCGCCGCTCGGCGCTGCGCTGCTCCACTCGCCTCACCGCGAGGAGGGCAAGGCCGCGCCGCCATCCCCCTTCGGCTGATCGAGGCGGCGACTGAGACGGCTTGCGCATCGCATCGTTCCTGTAAGCAGCGGGCCTTGGCTGCCGTTACGGCACCTGCGCCTCCAGCGGTTAACAGAGGCTTTTCAGAGCGCTGGAACTTCGCGGGATCGGCTCAGGGCGAGAAAGTTGGCGAGCAGAGCGTGACCGTGCTCGCTCGCGACGCTCTCGGGATGGAACTGGACGCCGTGGATCGGCAGGTCGCGGTGGCGCAGGCCCTGCACCATCGCGTCGTCGGCCGTCGCATTGACGGCGAGGCAGGCGGGGAGGGTGCCCGCCTCGAGCACCAGCGAGTGGTAGCGGGTCGCGGCGAACGGAGAAGGGAGGCCGGCGAAGACGCCGCTGCCGTCGTGGGCGACCATCGAGGTCTTGCCGTGCATCGGCCTCGGCGCCCGAACCACTTGCCCGCCGAAACACTGGCCGATCGCCTGATGGCCTAGGCAGACGCCGAGCAGCGGCCGCCGCGCCTCGGCGCAGGCGCCGACCAGCTCCAGCGACACGCCCGCCTCGTCGGGGGTGCCCGGCCCGGGCGAGATGAGGATCCCGTCCGCCCCGCAGGCGAGCGCCTCGGCCGCCGAAAGGGCGTCGCTCCGCTCCACCCGGACCTGGGCGCCGAGCTCGCGCAGATAATGGACCAGGTTCCAGGTGAAGCTGTCGTAATTGTCGACGACCAGGATCAACTTGCGGCTACTGCGCCGCGCTCGCTTGCAGGCGCTGCCTCGCGCGGGCGATCGCTTCCTCGTCGCGCTCGATCTCCACGCGGGCCTGGGCGGCGCGGGCGAACTGCTCGGCATATTCGGTGCCGAAGTCGCGGCTGAACTGGGCGCGGGCCGCGGCGATGACCCGGCAGCCCTCGGGGGGCTGGGTGGCGCTTGCCTGTTCGGTCGGGCAGGTCGCCTGGCCGGGCGTGCGCTCGGCGACGTGGACGACGAACCAGCCCGCCCCATTCGGCGCCTGCAGCTGCCGCGCGCGCCCTTCGGGGATGCTGAACAGCATCACCAGCGGCGGCGGCACCTGATTGCCTTGCGCGACGTCGAGCCGGCGCGCGTTCACCTGCTCCACCGGCGGCAGGCGCACCCCCGCCTCGGCGAATGCCCGCGCCGGCGGCACGCCCGAATTGATCCGCTCGACCAGCTGCGCGGCGAGCGCACGCGCCCGCTCCGCGGCGCGCTCGCGGATTAGGTCGGCGCGCACCCGCTCAGCGATCTCGGGGAGCCGCGGTATGGCGGCGGGGAGCACGCGCGCGACGCCGACCAGCGCGTAGCGTTCGTTGGGGGTGATCGTCTCGACCACCGGTTGGGGCTCCTCGGGATCGATCTGGAATGCGCCGCGCAGCAGCGGCTGCAGCTCCTGCGGCGCCTGCCACTCGGCGCCCGGGGCGGCGCCGGCGGCGGTGACCGGCGGGGTCTCGACGACCGGAAGGCGCTCGGCCTGGACGATCTCCTCGAAGCTGGCGCCGTCGGCGATCCGTTCCTCGACGCGGGTGATCAGGGCGCCGAGCGCGTCCTGAAGCTTGCGCCGCTCGATCTCGGCGACGATCTCGCTGCGGACCGCTTCCAGCGGCCGCCCCGCGGTGCGGTTGACGTCCTCGACCCGGACGACGTGGAAGCCGAGCTCGGAGCGGAGCGGCCCCACCACCGCGCCTTCCTGCGCTGCGAAGACGGCGTTGGCGACTTCGGGCGAGCTGATGTTGGCATATTGCTCGCGGCTCTGCTGGCCGAGCGCGATGTCGGTGGCGTTGAAGCCGGCCTGCCGCGCCGCCTCGGCGAAGCTCGCGCCCCCCCGGACGCGCTGGACGAAGGCGCGCGCCGCCGCCTCGTCGGGAAGCACCACCTGCTGGAGGTTGCGCGTCTCGGTGCCGGCGTAGCGGGCGGCATTCTCGCGATAATAAGCGGCGATCTCCTCGTCGGTTGCCTGCGCCGCCTGACCGAGCTGCTCGCGCCCCAGGACGGCGAAGCGCAGCACCCGCCGCTCGGGTACGGTGTAGCGGGTCCGGTTGCGCTGGTAATAGGCCGCGACCTCGGCGTCGGTCGGCGCGATCCCTTCGCCCATCGCCTCTGTCGGCACCAGGCCGACCGAGCCGCGCCGCCGCTCGAGCATCAGCGAGGCATATTGCACGGCCATCGATTCGGGCACCCGCGCCGACATGCCGATCGGCATCTGCAGCTGCCGCTGCATCAGCACCTGGGCGATCTCCTCGCGCAGCTGCTGCTCGGTCAGCCCCTGCGCCTGGAGGGCGGCGCGAAAGGCGTTCTCGTCGAACTGGCCGGTGAAGTTCTGGAACGCGGGAATATTGGCGATGACCGCGTCGATCATCCGGTCGGAGGCGACCAGTCCCTGGTCGCGGCCATAGGCCATCAGCGCTCGGGCCACGATCATCTGCTCGAGCAGCCCCTCGAACGCGCCGCGGGCGAGAAACTGGCCCATGTCGATCTCCGGATCCTGCTGGCGCGCCGCGTCGAGCTGGCGGCGGATGACCCGCTCGAGCTCGTCCGCGGTGATCCGCATGCCGCTGACCTCGACCAGAGTATCGCTCCGCCCGCCGCCGCCGCTCGGCAGGCCGCCCATCCCGCCGGTGCCGAAGCCGGTGATGACGATTGCCACCACGGCGATGCCGAGGAAGCCGAGCATCAGCCAGGAGGTCAGCTTGCGGCGGAAGGTCTGGAGCATCGGGGTCTCGCAGGGGCTGGGGGAGGGGCGCAGCGGCCCCGGATCGGCCTTCGACCATAGAAAAGCCCCGGCGGCCCCGCAAGCGGCGCCGGCCTTGGCGCGCTCGCCTCACCTTGCTAGGCGGCGACGATAGCCGGGGGAAAGGACGGAGCCGTGCACCTGCGCCGCAAGCTGATCGTCGGCAACTGGAAGATGAACGGCAGCCTCGCCGCGCTGGGCGAGCTCGCCGCGATCGCCGAGGCCGCGCGCGAGACGCCCGGCGCCGACGTCGCCGTCTGTCCGCCCTTCACGCTGATCGCGCCCGCCGTCACCCGCTCGGCCGGTCTGCCGATCGGCGCCCAGGACTGCCATTATGCCGACAAGGGCGCGCATACCGGATG
>JALYHK010000056.1 GCA_030776605.1 Pseudomonadota bacterium | reverse complement strand
CGCTCGGGCGGCTCGGCGGCGGTGAAGCGCATCTCGACGCTGCCGCCGCCGCCGTCCCCCTCGCCGCGGATGTGCATGCCGACCAAGCGCGCCCGGGGCGGGAGGATGCGGCTGTCCTCGTCGGACTGCAGCTCGCCGCGGATCGCGTTCGGAAGGTCAATTGAAAGCTCCATCCCCGGCGCATCGACGCTGAGCCGCCCCTCCTCGGCCTCTCCAGCGGCCGCGGCGCCCTCGGCTGCGGGCGGCGCAGCGGCGTTCCCAGCGTCGGTCCGGCGGGCGTCGCAGCCGGCGGCGAGCGCCAGAACTGCGGCGGCGATCAGAGGCAAGGGCTTCATGGCGTTCCTCCTGTCGCGGCGAGTCTAGCCGTACCGGCTATCGGGGCAACAGCCTGCTTGCGGGGCCGCCGCGCCTTCTCTAGGCGCGCGGGCGATGGGGGACGACCACGGCACCCGACGCGCGGGCCTCCTCTTCGGCCTCGGCGCCTATCTCGCCTGGGGCGTGCTCCCGGTCTACTTCAAGGCGATCGACCATGTCGGAGCGATCGAGATCGTCGCCCACCGCATCGCCTGGTCGCTTCTCTTCCTCGGCCTGCTCGCCACCGCCTGGCGCCGCTGGGCCGGCATTCGCGCCGCGGTGACCACGCCGAAGGTGGCGCTGACCCTGATGCTGACGGCGGTGCTGATCGGCCTCAACTGGCTGATCTGGATCTATGCGGTGGTGAGCGGGCACGTGCTCGAAGGCAGCCTCGGTTACTATCTCAACCCTTTGGTGAACGTGGTCCTCGGCGTCTTCCTCCTCAAGGAGAAGCTCACCCGCTTCCAGGTCGCCGCCGTCTTCCTCGCCGCGGCGGGCGTCGCCGTCCTCGCCGCCGGCGCCGGCGGGGCGATCTGGATCAGCCTCTGCCTCGCCGGCTCCTTCGCGCTCTACGGATTTCTCAGGAAGGTCGCGCCGGTCGACGCGATCGAGGGGCTGGCGGTGGAGACGGCCCTCCTCACGCCCCTTGCCGTGGGGTGGATCCTGATCCTGCAGGCGCGCGGCGCGAGCGCCTTCCTCGCCGGCGACCCGGCCACGGACATCCTGCTCGTCGCCGGCGGCGCGATCACGGCGGTTCCGCTGCTGATGTTCACCGCCGCCGCCCGCCGGCTGCCTTATTCAACGCTCGGCTTCCTCCAATATATCGCTCCTTCGCTCCAGTTCCTGCTCGCCGTCCTCGTCTACGACGAGGCCTTCACGCTCCCGCACGCCATCTGCTTCGGAGCGATCTGGACGGCGCTGTTCGTCTTCGCCTTCGAGGGCATCCGCGTCTCCGGCCGCGCCGGCGCCGCCGCGCCGTGACGGAACAGCCCCGCGCGCCCGCGCATTGCCTTGGCAATGTGGAAATTCGCACTCCCCCTCGCCGCCCTGCCGCTCGCCTGCGCGACCCAGCCGGAGCCGGACGACGGGGCCTGCCCGATCGCCGCCAGCGAGGGCTGGCGCGCCTGGATCGACGCCATGCCCGGGCCCGAGCCTCAGCGGCTGATCGTCACCGGCCGGGTGACGGTCCCGACCGGCGGCTGGCGCCTCTCGCTCGAGCTCGGCCCCACCCGCGAGATCGATCCGCCGGTCCAGGAGGTGGTGCTGCGCGCAGAGCCGCCGACCGGCGGCGCCACCCAGGCGATCGTCACCCACGAAGTCACCGGCCGCTTCCGCGCGCTGCCGCGCTATGGGGCCGTCGTCGTCCGCTGCGGCGGAGAGACGCTGGCCGAGATTAGCCCGGTCGAGCAGGTCTGGTAGCGGTTCAGATCTTCGCCTTGCGCGGCAGCGTGCGGTAGCTGCGCCGCTCGACGCAGCCGCCCTCGCCGTCGCCGAGATAGGCTTCGCCGTGGCAGTCGCGGGCGCCCTGCTTCGCCGCCTCCCACGCCTCGTCGCGGCTCGGGTGGCGCGTCGTCTTGTTCGGCAGCCCCTCCTGCCGCACCTCCCAACCGCCTTCGCCGGGCACCGCCCAGAAGTTCCTGCCGACCATCGCGCCGCCAACGGCGCGGCGGCCGGAAGGTTGCGTCAGCCGAAGGTGGCGGCGAGCGCCGGGCGCAGGACGACGGCGATGCCGGCGACGCTGACCAGGAAGATAAGGGTCCTGAGCTTCGGAATGCCGAGCGCGTAGACCGGAAGATAGACGACCCGCGCCGCCAGCCAGACGATGGCGCCGATCGCCGTCCAGCGGTCCTCGAGCCCGCCGGCGGTGACGATCAGAATGGCGGCGGCGGCGATCGGGAAGGTCTCGAAGAAATTGGCCTGCGCGCGGGCGAGGCGGCCGACCAGCGGCCGCGGCGGCGGCAGCTCCTCGTCGCGCGCGCCCATGTTCCACTTCGTGCCATATTGCCGCGTCTTGACCCGCACCGCCGCGAAGATGTGGACCAGCGCGAGGACGCAGCCCCAGGCGAGGACGATGAGCTCCGTGGTCATGGCGCCACCATGCCGCGCCGGCCGCTCCCGCGCAATTCAGCCGGTCGGCCGAAACCTGCGCCGCTCGGGATCGAATGTGCAGCGGTAGCGGCCCTTGATCCGCTCGTTGAAGTAGCGGCCCGCTGAGCCGGCGGCCTTCAGCGACTCGTAGACGGTCTCGGACACGTCGTAATAGATGTAGCGGCCGGTCGACCTGAACCAGATGCTGAGCGAGCGCTCGTCCTCGTCGTAGCAGATCCGCTCGATCAGGGTCGATGCCAGCCTTGCCGCACGCACGATCCTGCTCCTTTTCGCGAAACAGAATCGTCCAGGGACGAAGCGGCGAATCGGCCGTTCCCGCCGCTGCGGCGGCCCGAATCGATTCCGGGGTGAAACGAATCGGCTTCACCGGGGCTGAATCCGCTATGCTGGCGTCATGCCCAAGGACCCCCGCGTCGACGCCTATATCGCCTGCAAGGCGGATTTCACCCGCCCGATCCTGGCGCGGCTGCGCGAGGCGGTGCACGCCGCCTGCCCAGAGGCCGAGGAGACGCTGAAGTGGGGCATGCCGGCCTTCACCTACAAGGGCCGCATCCTCGCCACCATGGCCGCCTTCAAGCGGCACGCGACCTTCGGCTTCTGGCGAGCAAAGGAGGTATCGGCGAGACCGGCGCCGAGCGGAAGGCGATGGGTCAGTTCGGCCGCCTCACCAGCCTCGATCAGCTCCCCGACGCGGAGACCTTCGCCGGCCTCGTCCGCAAGGCGAAGGCGCTGATCGATGCGGGCGGGAAGCCCCCGCCTGCCGCGAAGCACCCCAAGCCGCCGGTCGAGGCTCCGGACGACCTCGGCCGCGCCCTCGACGCCGATCCGGCGGCGCGCACGACCTTCGAGGCGTTCCCGCCGAGCGCCCGGCGCGACTATGTCGAGTGGATCGTCGGGGCGAAGCGCCCGGAGACCCGCGCCAGGCGGATTGCCCGGGCGGTCGAATGGATGGCCGAAGGCAAGAAGCGCAACTGGAAGTACGAAAGCTGCTGAGCCGCAGCGCGGGGCCGAACAAGCTGCATTGCTTCGCTTCGCCCGCAATGGGGACTTCGTCTGCCGATCAGCGGTCGCCGGGGTGCACTGCGAGCACCCGCACCTCCTCGAGGCGGCCGCCCGCCTCGAGCTCGACCACCTCTCCCCTAACCGCGCCCTCGAGGGCGCGGGCGAGCGGCGCCGTCCAGGCGATCCGGCCGCGCGCGGGGTCCGCCTCGTCCTCTCCGACGATCCGCACGTCGCTCATCAATATGCCGCGCCGGATCGTGACTCGCGTGCCGAAGCCGGCGGCGCGGGGGTTGGGATCGGGCTCCACCAGCCGGGCCGTCGCGCGGCGCAACGTCCAGTACTCGAGGTCGCGGCGTAGGCGCGCCGCCTCCTCATCGGCGGGAGAAGTCGCCAGCTCCGCCTCAGTTTCCGCGATGCGGGCGTCGATCAGCTGTGCGCCACGGGGGGTGACGAGGTTCGGCTCGCCGCTCACCTGCCGCGGGGGCGGCGGGGCGGCGGACGGGGCATCCCCTTCCCTGACAAAGGCGCGGCTCACTCCTCTTCTCCTCCCCCGACAACGCACGAGCCGCGACGGGAGTGCCTGCAACTCGCAATGCCCGGCTCGCCAAGGACGAATGACAAGCGCCTCCCGCTCGTGATCGCGACGGGCTACCACCGGCCGATGAAGCGCCTCGCCATCCTGATCCTGCTCGCCGGCTGCGATTCGGGAGAGCCGCCGCAGCAGGAGGCGATTCCACGTAACGACGCGGCGCCGCCGGCGCCGCCCGAGGCGCAGCCCGAGCGCTCTCCCGAGGCGGAGGCCGCCGCCGCGGCGCTGCGCCGCTACTATGCGCTGATCGGCGAGCGGCGCTACCGCGAGGCGTGGCGGATGCGGGCGCAGGACGGCCCCGCTGTCCCGTTCGAGGCATTCGCCGCCAATTACGAGCGCTACGCCGACTATCGCGCCACCGTCGGGGTCCCGCGCGGCGCGGTCGAGGCGGAGGGCAAGCTCTGGGTGCAGATCCCGGTCCAGCTCTATGGTCGGATGCGCGACGGCACTCCTTTCGGGAGCGTCGGCATGATCGGGATGCGCCGCTCCCTTGAAGGAAGCGGCGAGGAGCGGCAGTGGAAGGTCGCCGGATGACGGCGCCGCAACCGGCGCGGCCGCTGACCCGTTCAGCCGGAACGGGAAGAGGAGTGGAAGGATGAAGAGGCAAGGGCTGTTGGCTGCGGCGGCGCTGGCCGCTCTCCTCCCCGGATGCGAGCGCGATGCGCCGGCGCTCGATCCGCAGCCCAAGGTGAAGATCCGCAACGAGCCGCACGAGGCGCTCCAGCGCCTCCCCGACAATCTGCGCCGCATCGGCCTGATGCGCGCGATCCGCGACACCGGCAACAATTGCCCGCTGCGCGTCGAAAGCAGCGCCTATCAAGGGGAGCATGAAGGGCTCGCGATGTGGACGGCGCGCTGCGACGACAACCGCCAATGGGCTATCTTCCTCGCCCCCAACGGCGACGTTCAGGTGCGCAACTGCGCGGACATGGCGCAGCTCGGCCTCCCCGCCTGCCGCGAATTGCCGCCGGCGCCGCAGCAGCAAAGGCGGACCAAGAGCGGCAGCTGAAAGCGCGGCTATCGCCGCCGGATCAGTCGCACTCGCGGGTTTCGCGATACTCGCCCTGGGCGTTCATCGTGCGCACGGTCACGCAATTTCCGTCGCGCACTTCCTCGCGCCACGAACCGTCGGGATTGGTGACGCGGTTGCCGCGGGGCACGCGGCGGCCGTTGCGAATCTCGTAGGACCAACTGTCCGGGGTCTTCGCCTGCGCCTCGCCCGCCTTCTGCGCCGCCGCCGGAGCCAGCGCCAGGAAGCCGACGGTCAGCCCGACCAGCCCGCCGGCCGCGAGCGTCAGATGCAGTGGCTTCATTGGCGCACTCCTCGAATCATCGGCCCGTCCTATAGCGAAACGCATGAACCGGCGATGAGTGCGATCCGCCACGCTCGCAGGAGCCGCCGCGGCCGTGATGCAGGGGCCGATGAAAATGGTGGATAAGTCATTTACCGTCTTGGCGCTCGAGTCGGATTGAGGCACTATTGCTAGTGGCGCTGCCCTGGGGGTGACGCAAGAGGTTGTGGGCATAAGCGGCGGATGCTATGGTCTCCGCAGGCCGGGAAGGGCTGTCCTGTGGATATCGGGGACAAGCCCAAATTAGCCCGCCGAACCCCTCCCAAAGCGCCTAGGGTGGGCTATAGACCCGCTGGAACGGACGAAGAACAAGGGGTGGAGCGATGGACCTGAGCGGCAGCAGCGAAGTGGCAAGCAGCGACGTGACGGCCGGCAGGGCCGAGGCACCCCGCGGGGCCGCGGCCGGCGCCAAGGCTTATCCGGTGGAGGTCGATCACGGCCGCGATTCGCTGCTCACCGATTTCGGCAAGGAGACGCTGAAGGACCGCTACCTCCTGCCCGGCGAGACCTATCAGGACCTGTTCGTCCGCGTCGCCTCGGCCTATGCCGACGACGCCGCCCACGCCCAGCGGCTCTATGACTATATTTCCAAGCTCTGGTTCATGCCGGCCACCCCCGTGCTGTCGAACGGCGGCACCGGCCGCGGCCTTCCGATCTCCTGCTACCTCAACTCGGTCGACGACAGCCTCGAAGGCATCGTCGGCACCTGGAACGAGAATGTCTGGCTGGCCGCGCGCGGCGGCGGCATCGGCACCTATTGGGGCAATGTCCGCGGCATCGGCGAGGCCGTCGGCCTCAACGGCAAGACCAGCGGCATCATTCCCTTCGTGCGGGTGATGGATTCGCTGACGCTGGCGATCAGCCAGGGCTCGTTGCGCCGCGGCTCGGCCGCCGTCTATCTCGACATCTCGCACCCGGAGATCGAGGAGTTCCTCGAGATCAGGAAGCCCTCGGGCGACTTCAACCGCAAGGCCCTGAATCTCCACCACGGCGTCCTCGTCACCGACGCCTTCATGGAGGCGGTGCGCGACGGCGCCGAATGGGAGCTCACCTCGCCCAAGGACGGCAGCGTTCGGCAGAAGGTCGATGCGCGTTCGCTGTTCCAGAAGCTGGTCGAGACCCGCCTGGCGACCGGCGAGCCCTACATCATCTTCATCGACCATGTGAACGGGGCGATGCCGCGCCACCAGCGCGAGCTCGGCCTCAAGGTCTCGACCTCGAACCTCTGCTCCGAGATCACGCTCCCGACCGGTCGCGACCATCTCGGCAACGACCGCACCGCGGTCTGCTGCCTCTCCTCGCTCAACCTCGAGACCTGGGACGAGTGGAACGGCGACAAGATGTTCATTGAGGACGTCATGCGTTTTCTCGACAACGTCCTCACCGACTATATCGACCGCGCGCCCGAGGAGATGGCGCGGGCCAAGTACAGCGCCAGCCGCGAGCGCTCCGTCGGGCTCGGGGTCATGGGCTTCCACAGCTTCCTGCAGGCTCGCGGCCTGCCGTTCGAAGGCGCGATGGCCAAGAGCTGGAACCTCAAGATATTCCGCCACATCCGCGCCCAGGTCGACGAGGCCTCGATGATGCTCGCCAAGGAGCGCGGGCCGTGCCCGGACGCGGCCGACATGGGCGTGATGGAGCGCTTCTCCTCGAAGATGGCGATCGCACCGACCGCGTCGATCTCGATCATCGCCGGCGGCACCTCGGCCTGCATCGAGCCGATCCCGGCCAACGTCTACACTCACAAGACGCTGTCGGGCTCCTTCTCGATCCGCAATCCCTATCTCGAGCGGCTGCTGATCGAGAAATCCAAGAATTCCGAAGGCGTCTGGTCGTCGATCCTCGAGCGCGGCGGCTCGGTCCAGCACCTCGACTTCCTGACAGCCGAGGAGAAGGACGTCTTCAAGACCAGCTTCGAGATCGACCAGCGCTGGCTGATCGAGCTCGCCGCCGACCGCACGCCCTACATAGACCAGGCGATGTCCCTCAACCTGTTCATCCCGGCCGACGTCGACAAATGGGACCTGCTGATGCTCCATTATCGCGCCTGGGAGC
>JALYHK010000055.1 GCA_030776605.1 Pseudomonadota bacterium | reverse complement strand
TTCGTCGCCGGAAAGGTGCTGCGCGACAGCCGCGACGAATATGAAGCCAACCCCCGCCGCAGCGAAGTTCTGCGCCGCGCCCCGGCGACCGACGAGCGGCTGCAGTCGAGCCAGCTGGCCCAGCTGCGCGCCTCCACCGCCGCGCTCAACCAGAGCCTCGAGCTCGCTCGCGCCAGCCTCGATGCGCTCAACCTGCGCGCGCCGGTGGCGGGCCAGCTCACCGCTTTCTCGATCCAGGTCGGCCAGTCGTTCAACCGCGGCGAGCGGCTCGGCCAGATCGACAGCGCCGGCCGTAACAAGCTGCGCGCCCAAGTCGACGAATTCTATCTCGGCCGGGTCGCAGAGGGGCAGATCGCCACCGCCGAGGTCGGCGGGGGGGCCTACCGGATGCGGGTCAGCAAAATCTATCCGCAGGTCAGGAACGGCGCATTCGAAATCGACCTCCAGTTCATCGGCCAGGAGCCCGCCGACCTGCAGCGCGGACAGACGGTGCAGATCCGCCTCACCCTCGGCGATCCGACGCCGGCGCTGCTGATCCCCAACGGCGCCTTCTACAACGAGACGGGCGGCAATTGGGTCTTCGTGGTCGCCCCCGACGGCGGCAGCGCGGTCAAGCGGCAGGTCCGCCTCGGCCGCCGCAATGCCGAATATGTCGAAGTGCTCGAACGTCTCGACCCCGGTGAGCGCGTCATCACTTCACCTTATACAGGTTTCGCCGAGCGGGATCGGCTGGACCTCACGAACTGAAGAAGGAGCCCGTCAAATGCTGAGCATGCGCGATCTCTCGCGGGTCTACCGCACCGACACGGTCGAGACCACCGCCCTCGACGGCATCTTTCTCGATGTCGCCGACGGGGAGTTCGTCGCGGTGATGGGCCCCTCCGGCTGCGGCAAGTCGACCCTCCTCAACGTGATGGGCATGCTCGATTCTCCGACCAGCGGCTCCTACGTGTTCAACGGCACCGAGGTCGCCGGCCTGCCGGAGGCGAAGCTCGCCGATTTCCGCAAGAAGAACATCGGCTTCATCTTCCAGAGCTTCAACCTCGTCGATGAGCTCACCGTCCGCGAGAATATCGAGCTTGCGCTCCTCTACCACGACGTCCCCGCCGCCGAGCGGCGCAAGCGGGTGGACGAGGTCATGGACAGGGTCGGGATCGCCCATCGGGCCAAGCACCACCCGAGCCAGCTGTCGGGTGGTCAGCAGCAGCGGGTGGCCGTGGCCCGCGCGCTGGTCGGCAATCCGAACCTGATCCTCGCCGACGAGCCGACCGGCAATCTCGACACCCAGCACGGCGAGGAAGTGATGAAGATGCTCCAGGCGCTCAACGCCGAGGGCTCGACGATCGTCATGGTGACCCATTCGCCGATGCACGCCGACTATGCCGGCCGCATCGTCAACATGCTCGACGGGCGCATCCTCGTCGAGCGCCGCCGCGCCGCCTGATCGCGGATCGGCGGAAGAGGCAGGTCATGTGGCGCAACTATTTCACGGTGGGCGTGCGGACGCTGGCGAAGAGCAGGACCTACGCCTTCATCAACATCTTCGGCTTGGCGATCGGCCTTGCGGCTTGCCTGATGATCCTGCTCTACGTGCGCTACGAGCGCAGCTACGACGAATGGCTGCCCAACGCCGAGCATCTCTACCAGCTGCAGACCTCTTTCGCCGATCCCGACACCGGCGAGGTGAGCCGCATCCAGCTGGCGCCTTATGTCGCCGGGACCGCGCTCCAGCGCGATTTTCCCGAGGTCGAGCGGCGGGTCTACGCGCTCTTCGCTTCGCCGGTGGTGATCCGCGACGGCGAGGCGCTGCCGACGGAGAACGCCGTCTTCGCCGACGGGCCGTTCTTCGACGTGGTGCCGATCCCGCTCGTCCGCGGCGATCCACGTAGCGCCCTGGCCGACGTCGGCTCGGTCGTCCTGAGCGAGAGCGAGGCGCGGAAATATTTCGGAGATGAGGACCCGATCGGGCAGACGCTCACCCTGCTCAACCGCGGCGAGTCGCTGGACCATCGGGTGACCGGCGTCATGCGCGACCTGCCGCGTAACTCGCACATGCGCCTGGACTTGATCGCCCGCTTCGATCCGGCGAGCTATTTCGCCGAGACGCCCGACTTCATGACCCAATGGGGCTGGATCTCGGGCTGGACCTACGTGACGCTGCGGCCGGGCACCGATCCGGCGACGATCCACGACCGCATGGCCGAATGGGAGCGGCGCAATATCCCCGATCAGACGTTCGGCGAGCGCACCATCAACCAGGGCGAGATCGGCGACTGGCGGCTCGCCAACGTTCAGGACGTCCACCTCGGCGAGGCGCAGGATGGGGCAATGACGCCGGGGAACGACGCACGGTCCATCATCACCTTCGCAGTCGTCGCCTTCCTGATCCTCGCCATGGCATGCGTCAACTTCACGAACCTCGCCACCGCCCGCGCGAGCCAGCGCGCTCGCGAAGTGGCGCTGAGGAAGGTGCTCGGCGCCAACCGCAAGCAGCTGATCACCCAGTTCCTGGCGGAATCGGTGCTGGTCGCCGGGATCGCCATGTTGCTCGCGCTGGCGCTCGTCGAGCTGCTGCTGCCGGAGCTGTCCAACTTCATCGAGGCCGATCTTGCCATGACCTACCTGGGCGATGGCGGCATGCTGCTGCCGATCCTGCTGCTGGTGCTTATCGTGGGGGCGGCGGGCGGCATCTATCCCGCCTTCTACCTGTCGCGCTTTCAGCCGGCGCAGGTGCTCAAGGCCAACAAGTCGTCCGCCGAGGCGGCCGGCACCGGTCGCCTCAGGAGCGCCTTGGTGATCGGCCAGTTCGCCGTCTCGATCGGGCTCATCATCTGCACGGCCGTCGTCTATCTTCAGACCGTCCATGCGCGCACCGCCGATCCCGGCTACAACCGGGAGGGCATCCTCCAGATCGGCAACCTCAATCGGCGCCAGCTCGCCGACCGCACTGAGGCGATCGCGCGCGAGATCGCGCGGGTGCCCGGGGTCCTATCGGTCGGCCGCACCGGCATCGGCATCGCGACGAGCAACCAGAACAATACGGTGGTTCGGGTGCCGGGGCGCGAACAGCCGGTCGGCATGGGCAATTATGCGATCGACGACCGTTTTTTCGCAACGATGGGCATCCCGCTGGTCGCGGGCCGCCAGCTCAGCGCCGAGCGACCGATGGACGTGGACCCGCGCGTCTACCCGCCCAACCCCCATCACGACCGCGCGCTGGTCGCCCGCGGCATCAACGTTGTGGTGAACCGGCTGGCGGCGCAGCGGCTGGGGTTTAGGGACCCGCGCCAGGCGGTGGGCGCGCAGCTCAGCATGGGACTCGTCGATCCCGAGCTGGGGCTCGTGCCGATCAACATCGTGGGCGTCGTCGGCGACGCGCGGTTCCGGTCGATCCGGGAGCCGCTCGAGCCGATCGCCTATCGCTTGGCGGAACCTGGCCTCACCAACCTCGTCGTCCGCTACGAGGCGGGCGAGCCCAATGCGGTGCGCGAGCGGATCGAGCAGGCCTGGCGCCGCCTTGCCCCGGACGTGCCGTTCGAGGCGGAATTCAGCGAGGAGATCGTCGCCGAGCTCTACAATGCCGAGGAAGCGCGGGCGAAGATCTTCGCCGGCTTCGCGCTGCTCGCGGTGATCGTTGCCTGCCTCGGCCTGTTCGGCCTCGCCGCCTTCACCGCCGAGCGCCGGACCAAGGAGATCGGCATCAGGAAGGTGCTCGGCGCCCGCTCGCACGACATCGTGAGGCTGCTCGCCTGGCAGTTCTCCAAGCCGGTGATCGTCGCGAACCTGATCGCCTGGCCGGCGGCCTGGTGGGTGATGCAGGACTGGCTCAACAAGTTCGATAGCGGCGCACGGATCGACCTCGGGCCGGCGCCCTTCGTTCTCGCCGGCCTGCTCGCCCTAGCCATCGCGCTCGGCACCATCGCGGGCCATGCGCTCAAGGTCGCTCGCGCCAACCCGATCCATGCGCTGAGATACGAATAGGAAGAGCGGGGGATGTGGCGCAATTATGTGACCGTAGGCGTCCGCGCGCTCATCAAGAACCGGACCTACGCGTTCATAAACATCTTCGGCCTCGCGCTCGGGCTGGCGGCTTGCCTGCTGCTGCTCCTCTACGTGCGCTACGAGATGAGCTACGACCGCTGGCTCCCGGACTCCGAGCGGATCTACCAGGTCCAGGCGGTCTCCACCGACCCGGAGGAGCCGCAGCCCCAGCCGATGCGCGCGGTGCACCGGCCGGTGGGGCCGTCGCTGGCGAGGGAATTCCCCCAGATCGAGAGCTTCTCACGCCTCGAATATGACAGCCCCGTGTTCATGCGCGACGGCGAGGCGACGGCGGTCGACAACATGCGCATCGCCGACGAACCCTTCTTCGAGATCATCCAGCTCCCCTTCCTGCGCGGCGATCCGGCGACGGCGCTGAGCGGGCTCGACAGCCTGGTCCTGAGCCGCAGCGAGGCGATGCGCCTGTTCGGCACCATCGACGTGCTCGGCCGGACGATCACCGCGATCCGGCGCGGCGAGCAATCGGAGCTGCGCGTCACCGGCGTGTTCGAGGACATTCCGCGCAACAGCCACACGAACTTCGGGATCGTCGGCCGCATCAATCCCGCCGACGAGGAAGCCTGCGGCTGGACCTGCATCAGCGGCCAGACCTATGTGAAGCTGCGCCCCGGGGCGAGCGCCGAGGACATTCACCGCGGCCTCGCCGCCTGGGAGCGCAGGGCGATCCCGACCCGCCAAGTCGGCGACGCCACGGTCAGCGAAGGCGACATCTTCGACTGGCGGCTGGTCAACGTCGGCGACGTCCACCTGAGCGACGCGCCCGGCGATCTCGAGCGGCCCGGCAACGACCGCCGGACGATCGTCACTTTCTCGATCATCGCCCTCCTGATCCTGTTCATGGCGGCGGTGAACTTCGTCAACCTCGCCACCGCACGCGCCGGCCAGCGCGCCCGGGAGGTGGCGCTCCGCAAAGTGCTCGGCGCGAGGCGGCGGCAGCTGATCACTCAGTTCCTCGCCGAATCGGTCCTGATCACGACCGTGGCGATGGTGGTCGCGCTCGCGCTGGTCGAGCTGAGCCTGCCGGCGCTCTCGGCCTTCCTCGGTTCCGATCTCGAGATGAGCTATTTCGGCTCGGGCGGCGTGCTGCTGCCGATCCTGCTGCTGCTGGCGGTGGTGGGCCTCGCCGGCGGG
This sequence comes from Pseudomonadota bacterium, assembly GCA_030776605.1. Taxonomy (GTDB): domain Bacteria; phylum Pseudomonadota; class Alphaproteobacteria; order Sphingomonadales; family Sphingomonadaceae; genus Allosphingosinicella. The sequence goes on along the minus strand of JALYHK010000055.1, from coordinate 2,312 downwards.
CTCTATCCGGCTTTCTATCTGTCGCGCTACAAGCCGGCGACGGTGCTCAAGGCGAACAAGTCGGCGGCGGAGCCGATCGGCAGCGGGCGGCTGCGGAGCATGCTCGTGATCGCGCAATTCGCCGTGTCGATCGGCCTCATCATCTGCACTGCCGTCGTCTACGCCCAGACCGTCTTCGCGCAGACTTCCGATCCCGGCTACCGCCGCCAAGGGCTGCTCCAGATCGACAACATGACGCGGGCGGCGGTGATCGACCGCCAGGAAGCCGTAGCGCGCGAGATCGCCCGCGTGGACGGCGTCACCGGCGTCGCGGGGACCAACATCACCGTCGCCACGCGCCAGACGCTCAACACCGAGGTCCAGGTCCCCGGGCGCAGCCAATCGGTCATGATCGGCTGGTACAGCGTCCATCCCGACTTCTTCGAGGTACTGGGGCTGCGCCTGCTCGCCGGGCGGCCGCTGTCGCGCGACTACGCGCAGGACTATGCCTGGACCCCCTACCAGCCGGAGGAAGCGATCGCGCCGGCCCAGCGGGCGATGGCGCAGCGCGGGATCAACATCGTCGTCAACGAGCTGGCCGCTCAGCGGCTCGGGCTGGGCGATCCGCAGCAGGCGCTGGGCAAGCAGGTGCGGATCAACGCCTACGGCGACGAAGCCGACATGCTGCCGGCGCGGATCGTCGGCGTGGTCGGCAATTCGCGCTTCCGCTCGATCCGCGAGCCGCTCGAGCCGATGATCTATTACGACCGCGGCATCTACCAGGCGCTGGTGGTGCGCTACGACAGCGTCGATCCGCAGGCGGTGCGGGCGAACATCGAGCAGCTGTGGCGGCGGCTCGCGCCCGAGGTGCCGTTCGAGGCCGAGTTCGCCGAGGCGGAGATGGCGGAGCTCTACCGCTCGGAGCAGGCGCGAAGCCAGACTTTCGCGGCCTTCGCGCTGCTCGCGGTGGTGATTGCCTGCCTCGGGCTGTTCGGCCTGGCGGCGTTCACCGCCGAGCGGCGGACCAAGGAGATCGGCATCCGAAAGGTGTTCGGGGCCCGGTCGCGGGACATCGTGCGGCTGCTCGCCTGGCAGTTCTCCAAGCCGGTGATCGTCGCAAACCTGATCGCCTGGCCGGTCGCCTGGTGGGTGATGCGCGACTGGCTGAACGGCTTCGACGCGCGCATCGACCTCGGACCCGGGCCGTTCCTCCTCGCCGGCGCGCTCGCTTTGGCGATCGCGCTCGGCACGATCGCCGGCCACGCCTTCAAGGTGTCGCGCGCAAACCCGATCCGGGCGCTGCGCTACGAATAGCGAGATTGGTCCGAATCGGCGTCTTCTCCCGCTGGCGGCGCCGTTCGCATCCGTGTTAGCGCTCGGCCGCTAGGGCCGGCCGGGGCCGGGCGCGTGGGGGCAAGTCCGGGAATGTGGCGTCATTATCTGAAGGTCGGCCTGCGGTCGCTGGCCCGGCACAAGACCCACGCCTTCATCAACATCTTCGGCCTCGCCCTCGGTCTCGCCGCCTGCCTGTTGCTGCTTATCTACGTCCGCTACGAGACCAGCTACGACGCGTGGCTGCCCGACGCCGAGCGCATCTATCAGGTGCAGACGGTGAGCTCGGACCCGGAAGACGCCGAGAATCCGGTGATCCAATATACCCACGGCGTCATCACCGAGACTTTCCCGCGCGACTTCCCGCAGATCGAGGCGATCGCCCGGGTCGACGAAGTGACGCCGGTGTTCATCCGCGACGGCGAGCCGAGCTTCGCGCCGATGGTGCTCGCCGACCCGAGCTTCCTTGAGATCGTCCGCCTCCCCTTCCTGCGCGGCGATCCGGCGACGGCGCTGGCCGGCCTCGACAGCCTGGTGTTGAGCCGCAGCGAGGCGATCGACCGCTTCGGCACCATCGACGCCCTCGGCGAGACGGTGCGCGCGGTGCGGCGCGGCGAGGAGCAGGTGCTGCGCGTCACCGGCGTGTTCGAGGACCTGCCGCGCAACAGCCACATGAACCTGCGGATGATCGGCCGGATGGCCGATGCCGAGCGGGCGGAGTGCGGCTGGGGCTGCATCACCAGCTTCGTCTATCTGAAGCTGCGGCCGGGCGCTTCGACGGAGGAGATCGAGCGGCAGCTTCCGGCCTGGGAGCGGCGCGCGATCCCCCCAGTCGAAGTCGGCGGCCAGCAGCGGCACGAGGGCGACCGCTACGTCTGGCGGCTGGTCAACGTCCGCGACATCCACCTGAGCGGCGCCCTCGGCCCCCTCGACCGCCCCGGCAACGACCGCAGGACGCTCACCACCTTCGCCGTGGTCGGGCTGCTGATCCTGGCGATGGC
>JALYHK010000054.1 GCA_030776605.1 Pseudomonadota bacterium | reverse complement strand
GATCATTTCGTTCCGGGCCAGCTGGTCGACGTTTCCGGCGTCACCCAGGGCAAGGGCTTCGCCGGGGCGATGAAGCGCTGGGGCTTCGGCGGCCTTCGCGCCACCCACGGCGTCTCGGTCTCCCACCGCAGCCACGGCTCGACCGGCAACCGCCAGGATCCGGGGCGGGTTTTCAAGAACAAGAAGATGGCCGGCCACATGGGCGCGCGCAACCGCACCCAGCAGAATCTCGAGGTGGTCCGCACCGACGCGGAGCGCGGCCTCATCTTCGTCAAGGGCTCGGTTCCCGGCCATAAGGGCGGCTGGCTGCTGGTCAAGGACGCGGTCAAGGCGCCGCGCCCGGCCGAGGCCCCCTATCCCGCCGGCCTTCGGCAGGCCGCAGCCAGCGATTCCGCTCCCGCCGAGGCGCCGGCCGACAGTGCCGCGCCCGCGGAAGCCAGTGAAGCCCAGGAAGGCTAAGCCATGAAGGTCAAGGTCCAGTCCCTCGACGGCGGCAAGGCCGGCAAGGACATCGAGCTTTCGGACGAGGTGTTCGGGCTCGAGCCGCGCGCCGACATCCTGCACCGCGTCGTCACCTGGCAGCTCGAGAAGCGCCGCGGCACCGCCCGCGGCGCCCGTGAGCGCTCCGACGTCGCCCGCACCGGCAAGAAGTTCGGCCGGCAGAAGGGCGGCGGCACCGCCCGCCACGGCAACCGCCGGGCGCCGATCTTCGTCGGCGGCGGCAAGGCGCACGGCCCCCGCGTCCGCGACTTCGATCCGTCGCTCAACAAGAAGGTGCGCGCGCTCGGGCTCAAGATGGCGCTTTCGACCAAGGCGCGCGACGGGCAGCTGGTCGTGGTCGACAGCCTCGACGTCGCCGAAGCCAAGACCAAGGCCCTCAAGGAGCGGCTCGGCAACCTCGGCCTCGGCCGCACCGCGCTGGTGATCGACGGCGATGCGCTCAACGTCGGCTTCGCGCTCGCCTCGTCGAACCTGCGTGAGATCAACCTGCTGCCCGCGGTGGGCGCCAACGTCTACGACATCCTCAATCACGAAACCCTGGTGCTGACCCGCGCCGCGGTCGAGAAGCTGGAGGCGCGGTTCAATGGCTAAGGCGGCCAAGAAGCAGCAGTCGGTCGACATCAACCACTACGACGTCGTGCTCGCGCCCCACATCACCGAGAAGTCGACGCTGCTCTCCGAGCAGAACGCCGTCGTCTTCAAGGTCGCGCAGGACGCCACCAAGCCGCAGATCAAGGCGGCGGTGGAGGCGCTGTTCGGCGTCAGCGTGACGGGGGTCAACACCATCGTCCAGAAGGGCAAGACCAAGCGCTGGCGCGGTCGGCCCTACACCCGCTCGGACGTCAAGAAGGCGATCGTGACGCTGGCCGAGGGCCAGTCGATCGACGTCACCACCGGTATCTGAGGCGACGAACCATGGCACTCAAGAGCTACAACCCGGTCACTTCGTCGCAGCGCGGCCTGATCCTCGTCGACAGGTCGGCGCTGTGGAAGGGCAAGCCGGTCAAGGCGCTGACCGAGGGCAAGAAGAAGACGGGCGGCCGCAACAACAAGGGCCACGTCACCTCGCGCGGCATCGCCGGCGGCCACAAGCAGCGCTACCGCTACGTCGATTTCAAGCGGCGCAAGTGGGACGTGCCCGCCACCGTCGAGCGGCTCGAATACGACCCCAACCGCACCGCCTTCATCGCCCTCGTCAAATATGAGGACGGCGAGCTCGCCTACATCCTCGCGCCGCAGCGGCTCGCCGCCGGCGACACGGTGATCGCCGGCCGCAAGGTCGACGTGAAGCCGGGCAATGCGATGGAGCTCGGCCAGATGCCGATCGGCACCATCGCCCACAATGTCGAGATGAAACCGGGCAAGGGCGGGCAGATCGCCCGCGCCGCCGGCACCTACGTCCAGGTCGTCGGCCGCGACCGCGGCATGGTCATCGTCAGGATGAATTCAGGCGAGCAGCGCTACATCCGCTCGGACTGCATTGGGACGGTCGGCGCGGTCTCGAACCCCGACAACCAGAACCAGAATTTCGCCAAGGCGGGCCGCACCCGCTGGATGGGCAAGCGCCCGCTCACCCGCGGCGTCGCCAAGAACCCGGTCGATCACCCGCACGGCGGCGGCGAAGGCCGCACCTCGGGCGGCCGCCACCCCGTCACTCCGTGGGGCAAGCCGACCAAGGGCGCCCGCACCCGCAAGGCCAAGCCGTCGGACAAGATGATCATCCGTTCCCGGCACGCAAAGAAGAAGAGGTAAAGATGGCCCGCTCCGTCTGGAAAGGTCCGTTCGTCGAGCTTTCGCTGCTGAAGAAGGCCGAGGCCGCGCGCGATGCGAACAGCCGCACGCCGATCAAGACCTGGTCGCGCCGCTCGACGATCCTGCCGCAGTTCGTCGGGCTGACCTTCAACGTCTACAACGGCCGCAAATTCATCCCCGTCTCGGTCAACGAGGACATGGTCGGCATGAAGCTCGGCGAGTTCGCGCCAACCCGCTTCTTCCCGGGCCACGCCGCCGACAAGAAGGGCAAGAGGTAGTCATGGGCAAGCCGAAGAGCCCCCGCCGCGTGGCGGACAACGAGGCCCTCGCCGTGGGCACGCAGATCCGCGGCTCGGCCCAGAAGCTCAACCTCGTCGCGGGCCTGATCCGCGGCAAGAAGGCCGAGGACGCGCGCAACATCCTCACCTTCTCGAAGAAGGCGATGGCCGCCGACGTCAAGAAGGTGCTGGAGAGCGCGATCGCCAACGCCGAGAACAACCATAATTTGGACGTCGACGCGCTCGTCGTCGCCGAAGCCTCGGTCGGCAAGAGCCTGTCAATGAAACGCTGGACGCCGCGCGCGCGCGGCCGCTCGTCGCGGATCGTCAAACCGTTCAGCCGCGTGCGCATCGTCGTGCGCGAGACCAGCCAGGAAGCGTGAAGCAAATGGGTCAGAAAACCTCTCCGATCGGGCTTCGCCTGCAGATCAACCGGACCTGGGACAGCCGCTGGTACGCCGACGGCGCCGATTACGGCCGGCTGCTGCTCGAGGACCTCAAGATCCGCGACTTCATCATGAAGACGATCCCGCAGGCGGCGATCTCCAAGGTAGTGATCGAGCGCCCGGCAAAGCTCTGCCGCGTCTCGATCTACGCCGCGCGGCCTGGCGTCATCATCGGCAAGAAGGGCGCCGACATCGAGAAGCTGAGGAAGCAGCTCGGCGCGATGACCTCGAGCGACGTGTCGCTCAACATCGTCGAGATCAGGAAGCCCGAGATCGACGCCAAGCTGGTGGCCCAAGGGGTTGCCGACCAGCTCGAGCGCCGCATCGCCTTCCGCCGCGCGATGAAGCGGGCGGTGCAGTCGGCGCTGCGGCTCGGCGCCGAGGGCATCCGCATCACCTGCTCGGGCCGCCTCGGCGGCGCCGAGATCGCCCGCACCGAATGGTATCGCGAGGGCCGTGTGCCGCTCCACACGCTGCGCGGCAACGTCGATTATGCCGAGGCCGAGGCGCACACCGCCTACGGCGTCTGCGGCGTCAAGGTGTGGATCTTCAAGGGCGAGATCCTCGGCCACGATCCGCTCGCCCAGGACCGACTGATGATGGAGGCGCAGACCTCCGGCGTCCGTCCGGCCCGCTAAGGAACGAAAGACGATGCTGCAACCCAAGCGCACCAAGTACCGCAAGGCGTTCAAGGGCCGGATCCACGGCAACGCCAAGGGCGGCACCGACCTCAACTTCGGCGCCTTCGGCCTGAAGGCGATGGAGCCGGAGCGGATCACCGCGCGCCAGATCGAGGCCGCGCGGCGCGCGATCACGCGCCACATCCGCCGTCAGGGGCGCCTCTGGATCCGCATCTTCCCGGACGTGCCGGTCTCCTCCAAGCCCGCCGAGGTCCGCATGGGCTCGGGCAAGGGCTCGCCCGAATATTGGGTGGCGCGGGTCAAGCCCGGCCGCATCCTGTTCGAGCTCGACGGCGTTCCCGGCCCGCTGGCACGGGTCGCCTTCGAGCGCGCCGCCGAGAAGCTGCCGATCAAGACCAAGGTCGTCGCCCGCCTCGGCGAGTCGGTGCTGGAGGAAGACTGATGGCCAAGTTCGATGATCTCAGGACCCGGACCGACGACGAGCTCGCCACCCAGCTCGGCGAGCTGAAGCGCGAGCAGTTCAACCTTCGGTTCCAGGCCGCCACCAACCAGCTCGAGAAGCCGTCGCGGGTCCGCGAGGTGCGCCGCACCATCGCCCAGATCAAGACGCTGCAGAACGAGCGCGCCCGCGCTGCCCAGTCGGCGCAGGGATAAGGAGTTAGACTGAATGCCGAAGCGCGTTCTCACCGGCATCGTGGTGTCGGACAAGACCGACAAGACCGTGGTGGTCAGCGTCGAGCGGCGGGTCAAGCACCCGCTGTACGGCAAGATCATCAGGCGGTCGAAGAAGTATCACGCCCACGACGAGGGCAACGAGTATCGCGAGGGCGAGACGGTCCGCATCGAGGAGACGCGGCCGATGTCGAAGCTCAAGACGTGGCGGGTGATCGACCGGGTCGACACCCACGCGACCCCCGCCAAAGCGGAGGCCGAGGCGTAACGGACATGCGTCCCTGCGAAAGCAGGGACCGGGACTGGGCTCCTGCCTTCGCAGGAGCACGAAGCGAAGAAGGAAGTTGGATCGATGATCCAGATGCAGTCGAACCTCGAGGTCGCCGACAACAGCGGCGCCAAGCGCGTCCAGTGCATCAAGGTGCTGGGCGGCTCGAAGCGGCGCTTCGCAGGAGTCGGCGACATCATCGTCGTCTCGGTGAAGGAGGCCGCGCCGCGCGGGCGCGTCAAGAAGGGCGATGTCCACAAGGCAGTGATCGTTCGCACCGCCAAGGACATCCAGCGCCCCGACGGATCGACCATCCGCTTCGATTCCAACGCGGCGGTGCTGGTCAACAACAATGCCGAGCCGATCGGCACCCGCATCTTCGGGCCGGTCGTGCGCGAGCTGCGCGCGAAGAAGCATATGAAGATCATCAGCCTGGCGCCGGAGGTGCTGTGATGGCGGTCAAGATCAAGAAGGGCGACCGCGTCGTCGTCCTGTCCGGAAAGGACAAGGGCAAGCACGGCGAGGTGACCAGATCGATGCCCCAGGAGGGCAAGGTGGTCGTCGCCGGAGTCAATGTGGTCACGCGCCACAGGAAGCCGAGCCAGGCCAACCCGCAGGGCGGCCTGGAGCGCGCCGAAGCGCCGCTCCACGCCTCGAAGGTGGCGATCGAGGATCCCAAGACCGGGCGGCCGACGCGCGTTCGGTTCGAGGAGCGAGACGGAAAGAAGGTCCGGGTCGCAGTCCGGTCCGGGGAGCTGATCGATGGCTGAAGAGAAATACACTCCGCGCCTCAAGCGCGATTATGACGAGCGCATCGTGCCGGCGATGATCGAGCGGTTCGGCTATCAGAACCGTTTCGAGGTCCCGAGGCTCGAGAAGATCGTGCTCAACATGGGCGTCGGGGAGGCGACCCAGGACAAGAAGAAGGTCGAGACCGCGGCGGCCGAGATGGAGCTGATCGCGGGTCAGAAGCCGGTGATCACCAAGGCCAAGCGCTCGATCGCTCAGTTCAAGCTGCGCGAGGGGATGCCGATCGGCGTCAAGGTAACGCTGCGCCGCGACCGGATGTACGAGTTCCTCGACCGGCTGGTCACCATCGCGCTGCCGCGCGTGCGCGACTTCCGCGGGCTCAACCCGCGCTCGTTCGACGGCCGCGGCAATTACGCGATGGGGCTCAAGGAGCAGATCATCTTCCCGGAGATCAATTACGATCGGATCGAGAAGGTGCGGGGCATGGACATCATCGTCACCACCACCGCGAGGACGGACGAGGAGGCGCGAGAGCTGCTGCGCCTGTTCAACTTCCCGTTCCCGCAGGAGGAGGGGCAGCGGCAGGCTGCGTAACGCAAACATGTGCTCCCGCGAAGGCGGCAGCCCAGGCTGGGCTCCTTCGCAGGAACCCATTGGAAGGAAAAGAGAACTTAAGTCATGGCGAAACTGAGTTCGATCAACAAGAACGAGCGTCGCAAGCGGCTGGTGAAGAAATATGCCGGCCAATATGCGAAGCTGAAAGCGATCGCGGACGACGAGAGCCGCGACGAGACCGAGCGGCTGATCGCGCGGCTCAAGATGGCCGAGATCCCGCGCAACGCGAACCCCACCCGGGTGCGCAACCGCTGCGAGCTGACTGGCCGCGCACGCGCTTATTACCGCAAGTTCCGGCTCTCGCGCGTGATGCTGCGCGAGCTGGGCAACAAGGGCCTGATCCCCGGCCTCACCAAGTCGAGCTGGTAGGTAGAGCTATGCCATTGACCGATCCTCTGGGTGATATGCTCACCCGCATCCGCAACGGCCAGCAGGCGCGCAAGGACAGCGTGGTCTCCCCCGCGTCCAAGCTGCGCGTGCGCGTGCTCGACGTGCTCCAGCGCGAAGGCTACATCCGCGGCTACAGCGAGGAGCAGCTCGGCCCCGCCCCGGGCATCCGCATCGAACTGAAATATTTCGAGGGCCAGCCCGCGATCCAGCACGTGTCGCGCGTCTCGCGGCCGGGGCGGCGCGTCTATTCGGGCGCGCAGGAGCTGCCGCGGGTGCGCAACGGCCTCGGCATCACCATCGTCTCGACGCCCAAGGGCGTTCTCTCCGACGCCGAAGCGCGCGAGCAGAACGTCGGCGGCGAGGTGCTGGCGGAGGTGTTCTGATGAGCCGGATCGGTAAAAGGCCGGTCGCGCTCCCCAGCGGGGTGACTGCGACCACCGAAGGCCAGATCCTGTCGGTCAAGGGTCCGAAGGGCACGCTGCAGCTGCAGATGCGCGACGAGATCCGCTACGACATCGGCGACGAGGGGATCAGCGTCCAGCCCGCAAACGCGACCAAGGCGGCGCGCGCCTTCTGGGGCATGCAGCGCACGCTGGTCCAGAACCTTGTCACCGGCGTCACCGAGGGTTTCACCAAGACGCTCGAGATCACCGGAGTCGGCTATCGCGCCGCCGCCCAGGGCAAGAACCTGCGCCTGCAGCTCGGCTACAGCCACGACGTCAACATCGCCGTGCCTGAAGGCATCGAGATCAAGACGCCCGACCCGACGACGGTCGAGATCAGCGGCATCGATCGGCAGAAGGTCGGCCAGTTGGCCGCCGAGATCCGGCGCTGGCGCAAGCCCGAGCCCTACAAGGGCAAGGGGATTAGGTATCGCGGCGAGTACATCTTCCGCAAAGAAGGCAAGAAGAAGTAGCCATGGCCAGATTCGACCCATTCGAGAAGCGGCGCCAGCGCGTCCGCACCGCGCTGCGGCAGCGCGGCGGCGGCCGGCCGCGCCTGTCGGTGCACCGCTCGGGGCGGCACATCTACGCCCAGGTGATCGACGATGGCGAGAGCCGAACCCTCGCTTCGGCCTCGACGCTGGAGAAGGACGCGCGCGGCTCGACCGGCGCGACCGTCGCCTCCGCCCAGGAGGTGGGCAAGCGGATCGCCGAGCGCGCCAGGGCGGCGGGCGTCAGCAAGGTGGTTTTCGACCGTGGCGGTTTTCTGTTCCACGGCCGCGTGAAGGCTCTCGCCGAC
>JALYHK010000053.1 GCA_030776605.1 Pseudomonadota bacterium | reverse complement strand
GGCGAGGAGCGGCGCGTTCATCGAACCCGCTTCAGCGCTGCGCGCAGACCTCGACGCCTGGCGGGCACGGCCCGTCCCGCTCGTCCTCGTCGTCGCTGAGCATCACCAGCGCGGCCGCGCCCACCGCGAGCCCGCCGAGCACCAGCAGCGTCGTGGTCGAGCCGGTCGCCCCGAGCCGCCGCTCCAAGTCGCGAACCCGCGCGCCTCCGACGAACAGTTCCGGCCGCCCGGAGGAAAGACCGATCTCGAGCGCCGACGCCTGGCTCCGTGCCACGACCGCGCCGGCGGGGTCGCTATAGCTGTGGGCGAAGCCGATCCCGAGCCGCGCCGCGGGCGCCGATCGCCGGCCGAAATCGAAGCGCAGTGTCGCGCCCACAAAGGCGCCGCTGTGACGCTCCAGCCCCGGCTGAAGCTGCGCCGCGTCGGCGGCAAGGGCGGGGGATGCGGAAAGGATCAGGGCGGCGGAGACGAACCAGCCGAGGGCAGTGCGCTTCACTTCTTACTCCTCCAGATCTGGGCGCAGGCGGCTCATCATAGCGCAACCGCGACGAAGTCTCATCAGTTTCCGCCACGGCTCGGCGGCGTTTTTTGCCAGCGCGCCCGCGACGGGCTAGAGGGGCGCCATGTCCACCTACACGCTCGACACCTCGACGAGCCGGGCGCATCCGACGCCGACGCCGGTGCGGCGCCTCACGGCGCCGGGGATCCAGCAGAGGAAGGGCGGCGAGCCGATCGTGATGCTCACCGCCTATACGGCGCGAATGGCGCAGCTGCTCGACCCGCACTGCGACATGCTGCTGGTCGGCGACAGCCTCGGCCAGGTGATCTACGGCCTGCCTTCCACCATTCCGGTGACGCTGGAGATGATGTGCGCCCACGGCGCTGCGGTCGTGCGCGGCTCCTGGCACGCGCTGGTCGCCATCGACATGCCGTTCGGCTCCTACGAGCAGAGCCCGGAGCAGGCCTTCGCCAGCGCCGCGCGCCTGCTCAAGGAAACCGGCGCCGCGGCGGTCAAGCTCGAGGGCGGAGAGGCGATGGCGCCGACCGTCGCCTTCCTCACCGCACGCGGCATTCCGGTGATCGGGCATGTCGGCCTCACCCCGCAGGCGGTCAACGCGCTCGGCGGCTATCGCGCCCGCGGCCGCGACGAGGCGGAGGCGAAGAAGATCCTCGCCGATGCGCGAGCGGTCGCCGAGGCCGGCTGCTTCGTCCTGGTGCTCGAAGGGGTGATGGAGGAGATAGCGGTGGAGGCGACGCGCGCGGTCTCCTGCCCCACCATCGGCATCGGCGCCTCGGCCCAGTGCGACGGGCAGGTGCTGGTCACCGAGGACATGCTCGGCCTGTTCGAGCGCACGCCGCGCTTCGTCAAGCGCTACGACGATCTGGCGGCGCGGATCGGCGAGGCCGCCGCGGCCTTTGCCGCGGAGGTGCGCGGCCGCAGCTTTCCGGCGGAGGAGCAGACCTACCGCGCCTCCAAGTGATTGGACTTTCCTCGCGGCGCGCCGCCCGGTAAGGAGCGCTCGGGGGGCGCGTCGCAGCCGCGCCGGCGCGAGCGCCAAGCAATTGTTTCTGAAGGGCGGAAGCCGCGTCTGCGCGTCCGCCCGGCCGTGGAGAAGTCGATTTGGCGATCAAGCCGGCAAGCAATGAGGCCTTCTACCGCGAAGTCGACGAGGAGCTGCGCCGCGAGCAGCTGGCGCAGACCTGGTCGCGTTACCGATGGCTGATCGTCGGCGGAATCCTGCTGCTGCTCGCCGCGGTCGGCGGCTTCCTCTGGTGGCAGAACTACCGCCAGGCGCAGGCGGGCGAGCAGGGGCAGGCGCTGGTCGACGCGCTCGAGAGCATGGAGCGCGGCAACGCCCAGGCCGCCTCGGAGGAGATCGGCGAGCTCGAGCAGAGCGATATCGACGGCTATCGCGCCGCGGCTCTGTTCAGCCGGGCCAACCTCCTCATCGAGGCGAACAATCCGCAGGCCGCGGCCGCCGTGTTCCAGCGCATCGCCGCCGACGAGGGGCTCGACGAGCCGTACCGCCATGCCGCTCTGGTCCGGCAGACGGCGCTCGAGTTCGATCGGCTCCAGCCGGCGCAGATCGTGCAGCGCCTGCAGCCGATCGCCCGCCCCGGCGAGCCCTGGTTCGGCAGCGCGGCCGAGATGATCGCCTTCGCCCACCTGCGTCAGCAGCGGCCGGATCTCGCCGGGCCGATCTTCGCCCGGATCGCCGCCGACCAGAGCGTCCCCGATTCGATCCGTTCGCGCGCCGTTCAGATGGCGGGTGCTTTGGGTGTCGATGCGGTCCAGCAGACGCCGGCGACCGGGGCACCGCCGGACGCGCCCGAAACGCCCGCCGCGGCGGCTCCGGCCGCTCCGGCTACGAAGGAATGATGTAGCATGAAGCGTATCCTGATCGTGGTGACCACGGCGGCCCTGGTCGCCGGCTGCGGCATCCTCGGCTCGTCGGGCGGGACCAAGGGAACGCCGACGGTCGGGGAGCGCATCCCGGTGCTGAGCGGCGAGGCCGAAGTCGCGGTCGACGCCGAGCTTGCGGACGTTCCGGTCGTGCTCCCCGCGCCGGTGGTCAATGCTGAATGGGCCCAGCCCGGCGGCAGTGCGGCCAAATCGATGGGACATCTGTCGCTGGGGCCGGCCCCGGCGCAGGCATGGAGCGTCAGCATCGGCGCGGGCAGCAGCAACCGCGCCCGGCTCGCCGCCGCCCCCGTGGTCGCCGCCGGGCGCGTCTACACCATCGACACCCAGGCGGTTGTGCGCGCGATCAGCCCCGACAACGGCGCGACTATCTGGCAGACCCAGGTCCGCGGCGCCGCATCGGCCGAGACGCTGTTCGGCGGCGGGGTCAGCTTCGCCGACGGTCGGCTCTACGTCACCAACGGCGCCGGCTATGCCGCCGCGCTCGACGCCGCGACCGGATCGGTCGTCTGGCAGGTGCGGCCGGGGGGGCCGCTGCGCGGCGCCCCGACGATCGGCAACCAGAACGTCTATGTGGTGACCCAGGACAACCAGCTCTACGCGCTGAACCAGGCGACCGGCGAGACCCGCTGGAGCCGCTCGGGATCGGTGGAGGCGTCCGGCGTCTTCGGGGTGGCCGCCCCCGCCTTCGGCCAAAGCACGGTGGTGGCCGGCTATTCCTCGGGCGAGCTTACCGCCTACCGCTACGAGAACGGCCAGGAGGTCTGGTCGGACGCGCTCACCCGCACCACCGTCACCACCTCGGTGCACGCGCTGACCGACATCGACGCGGATCCGGTGATCGACCAGGGCCGCGTCTATGCGATCGGCCAGGGCGGCCGCATGGTGGCGCTCGAGCTCAACACCGGCCAGCGCATCTGGGAGCTCAACATCGCCGGGATCGCCACGCCGTGGGTGGCGGGCGAATGGGTGTTCGTCGTCACCGACCAGGCGCAGCTCCTCGCCATCGCCCGCGCCTCCGGGCGCGTGCGCTGGATGACGCAGCTCCAGCGCTACCGCGACGTCGAGGACCGGCGCGGGCCGATCACGTGGCGCGGCCCGGTGCTCGCGGGCAACCGGCTGGTGCTGGTCAACACGCTCGGCCAGATCGCCTACGTCTCCCCCGCCGACGGCACGGTCCAGGCGACGGTCGACACCCGCACGCCGATTTCATTGCCGCTGGTGGTGGCGAACAACACCCTCTACATCCTGAACGACGACGCGCGCCTCACCGCCTGGCGGTGACGGCGGCGGGCGCCGCCGGTTGCGGCCACCCGAGGATCCCGGCGCCGAACTGCGATGGACCTCGGAATATGATCAGGCAATTGTTGGCGCAATACAGGGGACGCCCTGATTAGGCCGATTGACCGGCCGGGGGCGTGCGGGCACTGCCGCCTCCGATGGCGAAGCTGCCCACCGTCGCGATCGTCGGCCGCCCCAACGTCGGCAAGTCGACCCTGTTCAACCGGCTCGTCGGCAGGAAGCTCGCGCTGGTCGACGACCGGCCGGGCGTGACCCGCGACCGGCGGGAAGGCGAGGCGCGCCTGCTCGGGCTCGAGTTTCGAGTGATCGACACGGCCGGCTACGAGGATGAGGATCCCGAGACTCTGCCCGGTCGGATGCGCGTCCAGACCGAGGCGGCGGTGCGCGAGGCCGACGCGGCGTTGTTCCTCATCGACGCCCGCGCCGGCGTGACGCCGCTCGACGAGGAGATCGCCCGCTGGCTGCGCACCGCGCGTGCGCCGGTGATCCTCGCGGCCAACAAGGCGGAGGGTCGCGCCGCAGAGCCGGGGATCTACGAGGCCTTCGCGCTCGGCCTCGGTGAGCCGATCGCGATCAGCGCCGACCACGGCGAGGGTGTGGCCGACCTGTTCGAGCGCCTCCGCCCGCACCTGGAGGACAAGACGGAGGAGACGGAGAAGGAAGAGCGAGAGGAGGGGCCGCTCAAGCTCGCCATCGTCGGCCGGCCCAATGCGGGCAAATCGACGCTGATCAACCGGATGCTCGACCAGGAACGACTGATCACCGGGCCGGAGGCGGGGATCACCCGCGATTCGATCGCGATCGATTGGGAATGGCAGGGGAAGAAGGTCCGGCTCATCGACACGGCGGGGATGCGCAAGAAGGCGCGGGTCCAGGACAAGCTCGAGAAGCTGTCGGTGGCCGACGCCCGCCGGGCGGTCGACTTCGCCGAAGTGGTCGTGCTGCTGCTCGACGCCACGCTGGGCCTGGAGGCGCAGGACCTCAGGATCGCCGATCAGGTCCTGCAGGAAGGCCGTGCGCTCGTCGTGGCGATCAACAAGTGGGACTTGGCCGAAAAGCCGAGCGAGCTGTTCCAGGGCATAGGCGCGGCGCTCGAGGAGGGGCTGGCGCAGGCGCCGGGCGTGCCGTTGCTCACCGTCTCGGCGGCCACCGGCAAGGGCATCGACCGGCTCCTCGCCGCCGCGTTCGAGATCCGGGAGATCTGGTCCCGGCGCGTTCCGACGGGGCAGCTCAACCGCTGGTTCGAAGAGGCGCTCGATCGCAATCCGCCGCCGGCTCCCGGGGGCAAACGGATCAAGCTGCGCTACATTACCCAGGCGAACACCCGGCCTCCTGCCTTCGTCGTATTCGGCAATCGGACCGACGAGCTGCCGGAGAGCTACCGGCGCTACCTGGTCAACAGCCTGAGGCGCGAGCTCGGCTTCGGCGCTGTGCCGATCCGCCTCAGCCTGCGCGGCTCGCGCAATCCCTTCGACCGCTGACGGTCAGGCCGGCAGCGGGCGGCGCATCGGCTGCGGCTGCCAGCGGGCGAGCGAGCGCCACAGCCATTCGAGCGGTCCGTACTGGTAGCGGTCGAGCCAGGGCTTCGACCAGGCGAGCATCAGCGCCCACATCGGCATGACGACCAGCCACAGCTCGGCGCGGCTGAGCGTGCCGTAGAGGCCGAGGCCGTAGCCGTAGAACAGGGTGGTCATCAGGATGCTGGTGCCCAGATAGTTGGTGAACGCGGCGCGTCCTGCCGCCGCTATCCGGTCGACCAGCCAGCCGCCGCGGCGCGTCGCAAGGATGATCGCGGCGGCGATCGCCAGGATCATCAGCGGCCGGAACGGTACGGTCGCGGCCATCACCAGCGCGAACACGCCCGGGACGGAGAAGCCGTCGAGCAGGAGCAGCCCGCCGATCGCCGCATAAGCCGGGATGCCGATGCCGAAGCCGATCAGCATCACCCGGTGGTAGCGCGCATCGGTCCACTCGCCGCTCAGGAACCCGGTCTTGAGTGCGGCCATGCCGAACAGGAAGTAAGCGAGCGTCTCCCAGCCGAACATCACAAGCCCGACGAACGGCGCGAACGGCTGCCCGAGCAGCCGCTGCTCTACGAGGCCGCCATAGCCGCCCCTGAACAGATCGAGCTTGGCGGCGAGCACCTCGCCGGTGGGCACGCCGAAATCCGCCTCGAGCTGCTGCCACTGCCGCACAGCCTCCTCCTGCGCGCCGCCGCCGGCGACGCTCTCGCGCAGCAACCAGGTCATCGCGGCGAGGGCGAGGAAGACGATTAGCTCGATCGCGGCGAAGGCGATGCCCCAGCCGATCAGCTTGCGCGGCGGCAGCCGGCGGAACAGCCAGGCGATCATCCCCACCATTGCGTAGCCGGCGAGGATGTCCCCGAACCAGATGAAGTAGAAATGAATGAGGCCGAAGACGAGCAGCCACAGCATCCGAGCGAAATGGACCCGCGCGGCGGGCGCCCCGCGCGCCTCCGCCCGCTCGATCACCAGCAGCATGCTCGCCCCGAACAGCAGGGAGAAGAGGCCGCGCATCTTGCCGTCGACGAAGACGAAGCTGACGCCCCAGGAGACGAGGTCCGCCACGCCCTCCATCCCGTAGGCATAGGGATTCATATAGGCCTGAAAGGGCATGGCGAAGGCGACGATGTTCATCGCTAGGATGCCCATCACGGCGATGCCGCGGACGATGTCCAGCGTTGCGATCCGCGGCGGCGGCAAGGTTGTGGCGGTCATCGGCAGTCCCCCTCTCACCGGCCGGCGAGGCTTACACCGCATCGTTGCGCAAGCGCAATTCCGCCCCGCCGCGCCGGGAGAGCTATTCCTCGATCGCCCGGGACTGGAGCTGGATGTAGTTCTGGAGGCCCATGCGGTCGATCAGCTCGAACTGGGTTTCGATGAACTCGACATGCTCCTCCTCGCTCTCCAGGATTGAGACGAAGAGCTCGCGGCTGACATAGTCCTGGACCGACTCGCAGTGGGCGATCGCGGCACGCAGCTGGGGCAGCGCCTCGTTCTCGAGCTCGAGGTCCGAGCGCAGGATCTCCTCGACCGTTTCGCCGATCCTGAGGCGCCCGAGCATCTGGAAATTGGGAAGCCCGCCTAGAAAGAGGATGCGCGCCGCCAGCCGGTCGGCGTGCTTCATCTCGTCGATCGACTCGTCATATTCGTATTTCGCGAGCCGGCCGACGCCCCAGTTGTCGAGCATCCGGTAATGCAGAAAATATTGGTTGATCGCCGTCAGCTCGTTCTTGAGTGCGTCGTTCAAGTGGCGGATGACTTCCTCGTCGCCCTTCATCGGACCCTCCATCGAGGATCCCCCACATAGCCGATCCAGCAGCGCAATTGAACCGCAAAAGTGGCGGAAAACTGCGGAAAATTAGCTGCTCTTGCTAGGCAGTCGCACGCTCGGCGGCGATGATCTGGCGTGCGAATGAGAAGCATTGGCCGCAGCGCGGGCGCCGGCCCACGCTGGCATAGGCGCTGGTCGGGCAGGAGGCGCCTTCCCGCGCCGCCTCGCGGACCTCGCTCTCGCGTATCGCGTTGCAGATGCAAACGATCATCGTGACCGGTCCTACCGCTAATGCGATTAATTCGCAATAGCCTTCTGCGCTGCCGGAACGCCCCCGCAGCCGCAGCGTTCCCCGATGTGCGACCGAAGCAGGAATGGCGAATCGATGGCGGACGACAAGAGCGTCGGCGGCGGAGCCGGCGGAAACGCCTCGGGGACCGGCGGGCCTGACCGGGCGAGGGTGGAAAACGCCGAGGGTGCCGAAGGACAGGGCGGCGGGGACGCCGGTGCCAACGCCCTCGGCGGCGCCGAGGCCGGGCGCAGGACG
>JALYHK010000052.1 GCA_030776605.1 Pseudomonadota bacterium | reverse complement strand
TCACCGAACAGCGCGTGGAGCGCGAACCAGAGGGCGAGATTGAGGATCACGCCGACCACCGCCGCAGTGATCGCCCGCATCGCCCCGCCGAGCGCGCGGTTGCCCCGCAGCCGCTCGCTGAACGGTGCGCCCAGGAAGATCCAGAGGAAGCAGGGGACGAAGGTGACCCAGGTGGCGAGCAAAGCGCCGAGCGTGCCCGCCAGCATCGGGTCCATGCCCGAAGCCTCGCGCGCCGCGCCCATGAAGCCGACGAACTGGACGACCATGATCAGCGGCCCCGGCGTCGTCTCGGCCATACCGAGGCCGTCGAGCATCTCGCCGGGCCGCAGCCAGCCGTAATTCTCGACCGCCTGCTGGGCGACATAGGCGAGCACCGCATAGGCGCCGCCGAAGGTCACCACCGCCATCTGCGAGAAGAACAGGCCGATGTCGGCGAAGACGTCGCCGGGCCCGAGCAGCAGGAGGAGCAGCGCCACCGGCGCGAGCCACAGCAGCAGGAGGACGGCCGAGACCCGGAGCGACCAGCCTAGCGTCGGCCGCGCATGCGCCGGAACATCGTCGCCGAGGACGGTGCCGCTCGCCGGGGTGCCCTCCCCCTCGCCGTGCGGGGCGGCGGCGCGGAAGGCTGCCATCCCGCGCCGCCCTCCGATGAAGCCGACGAGGGCTGCGGTCAGGATAATCAGCGGGAAGGGCACGTCGAAGGCGAAGATGGCGAGGAAGGCGGCGGCGGCGATCGCCAGCATCGCCGCATTGCCGAGCGCCCGCGCCCCGATCCGCCGCACCGCGTCGAGCACGATCGCCACGACCGCCGCCTTGAGCCCGAGGAACAGCGCCGCGACGGCGCCGACGTTGCCGAAGGCGGCGTAGAGCCAGCTCAACGCCATGATCGCGACGAAGCCGGGCAGCACGAACAAGGTGCCGGCGACGAGGCCGCCCCTGATCCGGTGCATCAGCCATCCGATGTAGGTGGCGAGCTGCTGCGCCTCCGGCCCCGGAAGCAGCATGCAGTAGTTGAGCGCGTGGAGGAAGCGGGCCTCGCCAATCCAGCGTTTCTCCTCGACCAGGATGCGGTGCATGACCGCGATCTGCCCGGCCGGGCCGCCGAAGCTCAGCAGGGCGATCCGCGCCCAGACGCGCACCGCTTCGCCGAACGGGACCGGGGAGGCTGCCATCGCTCCTCTCTTCCCCGCGGCCGCCGCCGCCGCAACCCGTTTCAGCCGCGCGGCGTTCCAGTTGGAGGACGGACAAGAGGAGCGGACGATGAGCGATATTCCCTGGAGCCGCGAGGCGAGCCTGCTCAGGCGCACCGGCGCGGGCATGGCCGAAGAGGCGCGCGGCACTCTCCACCAGCTGGTCGGCGCCTTCATCGAGCTGCCGCCGGAGCAGCAGCAGGGCCTGATTCTGCGCACCGCCGGACCGGAAGGCGCCCTCGAATATCAGGAAGCGGAGATCCGCGAGCTGGCGGCCAAGCCGGAGTTCACCGGCGCCGAGAGCCGGTGGGACAGCGACAAGGACCGGGACGAGCCGGACTTCGGCGAAGCGCCCGACGAGACGGCGGTGGAGGAAGGGGTCAGCGGCCCGGCGCGCGGCTAGGGCGAGTCGGCTTTCTCCTGCAGAGGGAGAAGAGAATCCTCTCGCCAAGGGGGGAGAGGCGGCGGGCGGCGCCTGGCCGCGACGGCCGAGCCCCCTCACCCCGACCCTCTCCCCCTTGGGAAGAGGGGGTGTTGCGAGGTCGGCGGCTATGTCGATACGGGCGTTGGGCTCCTGTGGCGTGGAAGGCCCTATTCCGCCGCTTCGGTGAACAGCGCCGAGCCTTTGGCCGCGACGCTCGCCCGGCGCTCGGCGTTGAGCCGGCGGAACGCGGCGAGCGCCTGCCCAACGACCTGGTCCATGTTGTAGTAGCGGTAGGTCGCGAGGCGGCCGACGAAGGTGACCCCGGGGGTGGCGTCGGCCAGCGCCTCGTACCTCTTGAACAGCGCCTGGTTCTCCGGCCGCGGGATCGGATAATAAGGATCGCCCTCGGCGGAGGGATATTCGTAGGTGATGCTCGTCTTCGGGTGGCTCTGCCCGGTGAGGTGCTTGTATTCGGTGACCCTGGTGTAGGGGACCTCGGGGCTCGGATAATTCACCACCGCCACCGGCTGGTGCCACTCCTGCTCCTCGGTGCGATGCTCGAAGCGGAGGCTCCGGTAGGGGAGCTTGCCGAAGCGGAACTCGAAATATTCGTCGATCGGCCCGGTGTAGACGATGTGACCGGCCCCGACCTGCCCCTTGAGGTCGCGGAAATCGGCGCCGAGCAGCACGTCGATGTTCGGGTGGCCGAGCATGTTCTCGAACATCCTGGTGTAGCCGTCCCCCGGCATGATCTGGTGCTTGTCGGTGAAATAGCGGTCGTCGGTGTTGGTCCGCGTCGGGATCCGCGCCGTCACCGCCTTGTCGAGCTCCGAGGGATCGATGCCCCACTGCTTGCGGGTATAGCCCTGGAAGAACAGCTCGTAGAGCTCGCGCCCGACCGCCGAGACGACCACGTCCTCCGACGTGCGGATTTCCTCCACCGGCTCGGCGCGCGAGGCGAGATAGGCCGCGGCTTCCTCGTCGGTCCGCAGATCAAGGCCGAACAAGGCGTTGAGCGTGGTCCGGTTGATCGGGATCGGCACCAGCTGCCCGCGCACCTCGGCCAGCACCCGATGCTCGTAGGGCCGCCAGCGGGTGAACTGCGAGAGATAGTCGACGATCTCGTCCGAATTGGTGTGGAAGATGTGCGGGCCGTACTGGTGGATCAGGATTCCCGCCTCGTCCGGCCGATCGTAGGCGTTGCCGCCGATGTGGGGGCGGCGGTCGATCACCAGCACCTTGGCATCGTGCTGGCTCGCCAGCCGCTCGGCGATGACCGAGCCGGCGAAGCCGGCGCCGACCACCAGATAGTCGTAGCGGCGCCCCTTCGCGCTGGAGATGATGTTGGGGCCGCCCTTCGTCTCGCGGACCGCCTCGGCGACGAGCCCGCGCATCCGCGCGAAGGTGACGTCCCAGCTGAGGTTGGCGAGCTTGGCGTCGACCTCGTCGAGCCAGTCGCCGCCGCTCCGCGCCAGCGCGAGCGCCTCGTCGCAGCCGCGGATGAAATCCTCCGCGTCCTCCGCGATGAACACGGCTTCGAGGTCGCCGTAGTGGCGAATGACATCGGCGATCAGCGTCGAGACCACGGGGCGGCCGCCGGCGAGATATTCGGGCGTCTTGGTCGGGCTGATGAAGCGCGTCGCCTCGTTGATCGCGAACGGCATCAGCGCGACGTCCCAGCCGCCGAGATAGGCGGGCAGCTCCTCATATTTCTTGCTGCCCAGATAATGGATGTTGGGCCGCATCGGCAGCTCGTCCGGGTCGATCTTCACCACCGGGCCGACCATGACGACCGACCAGTCCGGCCGCGCGTCGGCGAGGGCGGCGATCAGCTCCAGGTCCATCCGCTCGTCGATGACGCCGTAATAGCCGAGCCGCGGCCGCGCCGCCGGCGCCTGGTCGGCGGGATCGCGGGCGACTTCGCGCGCGCGGCCGAAATGCTCCCGGTCGAGGCTCGACGGGAACGGATGGACGTTGGGGTGGCGGCTCTTCTTCGCCTCGTAGAGGCTGTAGCCGCCGGTGAAGACGACATCGGCCGCGTCGAACAGCTCGCTCTCGAGCGCGAGCAGCCGCTTGGGCGCGAAGCGGAAATTGGCGAGCTCGTCCATGCAGTCGTAGACCGTCGCCGCCGCCTCCAGGTGGCGCGAGAAGGGCAGCATCATCGGCGTATAGTACCAGCGGACGAGCGGCCCCTTCTGGCCGGCGAGGAAGCCGTCGAGCAGCGCCTTCAGCACCGCCTCCTGCTCGCGCTCCTCCATCCCCTCGGGCAGCGACGGGGTGACGACGACCACGCCGGTCTCGGCGCAGGTGCGCACCCCCAGCGCCGGCTCGCAGTCCGGCAGCGCGGCTTCGGGCTCTTCCCAGAAGATCACCCGGCGCTCGGCGGCGAAGCGGCTCATCAGGTGCTGCGGCCGCTGAAAGACGAAATTCCACCGCAGGTGGGAGAAGCAGATCAGCACATGGTCGAAGTCGAGAGTCGCGAACTGCGTCTGCCCCAGCGACGAGGCGGCGGAAAGCTGGATCAATTCGGGAACCTTTGTGGTGTTTATGTTACGTTCAGGACAACGTGCAGCCGACGAGGCGGGTTCCCGCGCTGCAGCAATAATGATGCTGATTCAGATTATTTTATCCTACGGTTCCGCGGGGTTGCGGCCGTCAGTGCTCGCCGAACGCCGCCTCGAGCTCGTCGAGCCAGGGCTTGGCGGTGCCGTCCGAGGGCGCCCGCCAGTCGCCCCGCGGGCTCAATGCGCCGCCGGCCGAGACCTTGGGCGAATTGGGGATCGCCGAGCGCTTGAACTGGCTGATCTCGAAGAAGCGGTAGAGGAAGACCTCGAGCCATTTGCGGATGGTCGGCAGGTCGTACTCGCGCTTGAGCGCGTCCGGATAGCCCGCCGGCCAGGGACCGCGCGAGGCGTCCTTCCAGGCCTGCCAGGCGAGGAAGGCGACCTTCGAGGGCGGCTGCCCGGCGCGCAGGATGTGGAACAGGAAGAAGTCGTGCAGCGCATAAGGGCCGATCTTCTCCTCGGTCGACTGCATCTCGCCCTCCTCGCCCACCGGGATCAGCTCGGGCGAGATCTTGGTGGCGAGGATCGCCTCCAGGATGCGGTTGGTGTCGGCGTCGTACTGGCCGCTCTCGACCGCCCAGCGGATGAGATACTGGATCAGCGTCTTGGGCACGCCGGCGTTGACGCCATAGTGGCTCATCTGGTCGCCGACGCCGTAGGTCGACCAGCCGAGCGCCACTTCGGACAGGTTGCCGGTGCCGACGACGAAGCCGCCGCGCTGGTTGGCGAGCCGGAACAGATAGTCGGTTCTGAGCCCCGCCTGGACGTTCTCGAAGGCGACGTCGTAGACTGGCTCTCCCTGCGCGAACGGATGGCCGATGTCCTTCAGCATCTGCATCGCGGCGGGCTTGATGTCGATCTCCCCGCCGATCACGCCGAGCGCGTTCATCAGCGCCCAGGCATTGGACCTGGTCGCCTCGCCGGTCGCGAAGCCGGGCATGGTGAAGCCGAGGATGGTCGAGCGTGGCAGCTTCAGGAAATCGCACATCTTGGCGGCGACGATCAGCGCGTGCGTCGAATCGAGCCCGCCCGAGACGCCGATGACGAGGTGCTTGCCCTTGGTGGTGAGGAAGCGCTTGGCGAGCCCCTGCACCTGGATGTTGAACGCCTCGTAGCAGTCGTGGTCGAGCTGGTCGGGCCGGTTCGGCACGTAGGGGAAGCGGCGCAGGCGCCGGGCGAAGCCGATGTCGGCGAAGCTCGGCTGGTGCGCGAAATGCACCCGCCGCGCCCGCTTCTCGGGATGGCCCGCCGCGACGGCATTGTCGTTGAAGGTCGGCATCCGCATCCGCTCCAGCCTCAGCCGCTGCGCGTCGATGTCTGCGAGGCACAGCTCCGGCTCGAGATCGAAGCGGCCCGAATCGCAGAGCAGCTCGCCCATTTCGTAGATCGAGCCCTGGCCGTCCCAGGCGAGGTCGGTGGTGCTCTCGCCGGGGCCCGAGGCGGCGTAGACATAGGCGGCGCAGCAGCGGCTCGACTGCGACGCGCAGAGCAGCCGGCGCTCGTCCGCCTTGCCGATGGTGATGTTGGAGGCCGAGAGATTGCAAAGGATCAGCGCCCCGGCCAGCGCGCCGATCGTGGAGGGCGGCTGCGGCGCCCAGTAGTCCTCGCAGATCTCGACATGGAAGATGAAGTCCGACAGGTCCTCGGCGGCGAAGATGAGGTCGGTGCCGAACGGGACGATCTCGCCCGCCACGGCGATGTCGATGCCGTTGAGGCCGATGCCGGAGGCGAACCAGCGCTTCTCATAATATTCGCGATAGTTGGGCAGGAAGCTCTTCGGCACCGCGCCCAGGATGCGCCCGCGCGAGACCACGATTGCGCAATTGTAGAGCCGTCCGTTGCGCCTCAGCGGCGCGCCGATCACCAGCACCGGCGCGAGCCCGGCCGTCGCATCGCGGAAGCGGGCGATCCCATCTTCCACCGCATCGAGGACGGCCTCCTGCAGGAGCAGGTCGTCGACGGCGTAAGAGGAGATGTTGAGCTCGGGGTAGACGACGAGGTCGCAGCGCTTCCGGTCGGCCTCCTCGGCCAGGGCGATCGCCTGATCGACGTTGAACCCGACGTCCCCCGACGAGCCGGTCGGGCTCGCCGCGGCGACGCGGACGAAGCCGTGGCGGTGGATCGCCTCGAAGGGCGGGCGCTTCGCCACTCAGAGCATCTCCGTCATCATCTCGATCGCCACTTGCATGCTCTTGAGCCGGGTCGCGCCGCGTCCGCAGGGGCCGAAATGCTCCTCGCGGTGATGGGTCTTCCGCCCGGCCCGCGCGCAGGCGAAGTGGACAAGGCCGGGCTCCTCGCCCTTGTCGGCGAAGCCGGTGATGGCGATCGCGATGTTCGCGCGCGAGCGCGCCAGCGCGCCTTCGGCCATGACGATCGCCACCTTGCGCGACACCGCACCGTTCTGCTCGATCAGCTCCATCGGCACCCCCAGCATCTCGTGCTTCGCCTCCTTCGTGTAGGTGACGAAGCCCCGGTCGAAGGCGTGGGCGACGCCTTGCACGTCGGTGAGCAGCGAGGCCAGCATGCCGCCGGTGCAGCTCTCCGCCGTCGCCAGCGTCAGGCCGCGCTCGCAGGCCTTGTCGAGCAGCCGCCGCGTCGCCTCCTCCGTCTCGTCGGGGAGCACCGGCCACAGGGTCTCGGTGTCGTTCAAATCTTTGTTCCTCCGGCGCGGACGCCAAGGAACCGGTCCCTAGCGCCGAATGTTCCAGAGGCCAAACAAGGAGGCGCGCCATGGCTGTCGGGAAGAAGGACGCGATACGCTTGCTCACCGAGGATCACCGCAAGGTGGAGGAGCTGTTCGCCGAATTCGAGAAGGCGAGCGGCGACGGCCGCAAGGAGAAGCTCGCGCGGCAGATCTGCACCGAACTCAAGATCCATTCGATGCTCGAGGAGGAAATTTTCTATCCCGCGCTGCGCGGCAAGATCTCCGAGGAGGACCTGGACGAGGCGATGGTCGAGCACGACGGCGCCAAGATGCTGATCAACGAGATCGAGGCCGGCGGCGCGGGCGACGACTTCTACGATGCCAAGGTGAAGGTGCTCCAGGAGCAGATCGAGCATCATGTGAAGGAGGAGGAGCGCCAGTCCGGCAATATCTTCAGCGAAGCCCGCAAGGCCGACGTCGATCTTGACGGCCTTGGCGAACAGATGGCGGCCCGCAAGGCGGAGCTCAAGGTCCGCGCCGAGCGCGAGGGCCTGCCGCCGGCGCAGTCCGCCACGATGCAGCAGGAGGGAGCCTCCTGATGGTGTGGAGCCGCAGCACAGCCTTGCTCGCCGCGGTGGCGGCCGCAGGCGCCGGTCTCGTGGCGGCGCTCGTCGGCGGGCGCTGGTTCGGCCGCAACGAAGACGATGTCTACGCCCCCGCGCTCAGCGACGGCACACGGCCGCCGGGCCCCTACGG
>JALYHK010000051.1 GCA_030776605.1 Pseudomonadota bacterium | reverse complement strand
CGCCGGAGGAGGTCGATGAGGCGCTGATCGAGGCGTCGCTCGACACCGCCGGCCTGCCGCCGCTCGATCTGCTCATCCGCACCTCGGGCGAGCAGCGGCTGTCCAACTTCCTGCTCTGGCAGGCAGCCTATGCCGAGCTGCTGTTCGTCGAGACCCTGTGGCCGGATTTCGATGAGGAGGCGCTGCGTGCGGCGCTCGCCGAGTTCGCCGCCCGCGAGCGCCGCTACGGAGGGCTGTGACCATGGCCGCCGCCGAGAGGGATACCTCCGAACTCGCCACCCGCATCGCAGCATCGCTGGTGATGATCGCGGTGGCGGTGCTGATCACCTATGTCGGCGGGCTGCCGTTCCGCATCCTCGCCGCCGCCGCCGCGGCGATGATGCTGCTCGAATGGGGAGACATGCACCGCGTGCCCCGGCTGTGGACGTGGCTCGGCGTGGTGTTGATGGGGTTGCCGCTGATCGGCATCTCGCAATATTATTTCCCGATCGCCGCGCACAGCCCGTTGCTGCTGCTGCCGGAATATTTCCACCCCTCTCTCTACGGCTTTGCGGCCCTGGCGGCGGCGGGGGCGCTGCTCGCGCTGCTCAGCCGCCGCCTGCGCATGGGCTGGGGCCTCGTCTACATCGGCGCGCCCGCCTTCGCGCTGATCGTGCTCAACTGGGCCTGGGCCGAGCTCGTGCTCTGGCTGTTCGTGGTCGTCTGGGCCACCGACATCTTCGCCTTCTTCGCCGGCCGGGCGATCGGGGGGCCGAAGCTCGCGCCGCGGGTCAGCCCGAACAAGACTTGGGCGGGCCTTGCGGGCGGCATCGTCGGCGCGGCGCTGGTCGGCTGGGGCGCGGGCCTGCTCCTCGGCATCGAGCCCGCCTTCTTCTGGCTCGGCGCGCCGCTCGGGCTGATCGCGCAGCTCGGCGATCTCTACGAGAGCGCGGTCAAGCGCCGCGTCGGCGTCAAGGACAGCGGCCGCATCATTCCCGGCCACGGCGGCGTGCTCGACCGGCTCGACGGCCTGCTGCCGGCGGCGCTCGCGACCTACGCCGTGCTGGTCGGCCTCGCCGCGGGCCATCTGTGACGCTCGAGGGGCCGCAACGGACGGTGACGATCCTCGGGGCGACCGGATCGGTCGGCCGCTCGACGCTGGACCTGATCGCCCGCGATCCCGAGCGGTTCGACGTG
Source organism: Pseudomonadota bacterium (assembly GCA_030776605.1). Classification (GTDB taxonomy): domain Bacteria; phylum Pseudomonadota; class Alphaproteobacteria; order Sphingomonadales; family Sphingomonadaceae; genus Allosphingosinicella. Next base: position 6,454 of record JALYHK010000051.1, on the reverse strand, counting down.
CTCGCGCTTACCGCAAATCGCGACGTGCCAGGCCTCGCGGAAGCGGCGAGGAGCGTCGCGGCGCGCCAAGCGGTGATCGCCGACGAGACGCTGCTCCCCGAACTTCGGGACGCGCTTGCCGGCAGCGGGATCGAAGTCGCGGCCGGGGCCGAGGCCGTCGAGGCGGCAGCCGGCTCGGGCGCCGAATGGACAATGGCGGCGATCGTCGGCTGCGCTGGGCTCAAGCCGGTGATGCAGGCGCTTAAGGCAGGCGGCACCGTCGCGCTCGCTAACAAGGAGGCGCTGGTCTCCGCCGGCGAGTTGATGACCGATGCCGCAGCGGCGAGCGGCGCGACGCTGCTCCCGGTCGATTCCGAGCACAATGCGATCTTCCAATGCTTCGACCGCGCGCGGCCGGGAAGCGTCAGGCGTGTGATCCTCACCGCCAGCGGCGGCCCGTTTCGCGACAAGAGCCTCGAGGAGATGCGCTCGGCGACGGCCGCGGAGGCGGTGGCGCATCCCAACTGGTCGATGGGCGCCAAGATCTCAGTCGATTGCGCAACGCTGATGAACAAGGGCCTCGAGCTGATCGAGGCTTTCCACCTGTTCCCGCTCGGCGAGCAAGCGTTCGACATCGTCATCCATCCGCAATCGGTGATCCACAGCCTCGTCGAATATGTCGACGGCTCCGTCCTCGCCCAGCTCGGCGCGCCGGACATGCGCATCCCGATCGCCTTCACCCTCGCCTGGCCGGAGCGGATGGAGACGCCGTGCGAGCGGCTCGATCTGGTGCGGATCGGCTCGCTCGACTTCGCGGCGCCCGATCCGGAGCGCTTCCCGGCGCTGCCGCTCGCCCGCGCGGCGCTCCGCGAAGGCGGTGCGAAGCCGGCGATTCTCAATGCCGCCAATGAGATAGCAGTCGCTTCTTTCCTTGAAAGCAGGATCGGCTTCCTCGATATCGTAGCCGTAGCCAGTGAAACGCTGGCGGTTTATGACCCGGCGGGGCCGCGATCGATCGACGAGGTGCTCGAGATCGACCGGAAGGCTCGCAGCATCGCCGCCGGGCTGGTTGGAAAGTTCGCCCATTGACCGACAACCCTGGCTTCGCGTTCACTGTCATCGCCTTCCTGCTCGTCATCGGGCCGCTGATCTTCATCCACGAGCTCGGCCACTATTTCGTCGGGCGCTGGTTCGGGGTGAAGGCGGAGACCTTCTCGATCGGCTTCGGGCGCGAGATCGCCGGCTGGACCGACCGGCTCGGCACCCGCTGGAAGGTGGGCTGGCTGCCGCTCGGCGGCTACGTCAGGTTCAAGGGAGACATGAATCCCGCAAGCGCCGCCGATCCGGAATGGCTGAAGCTGCCGCCCGAGGAGCGGACCGAGACCTTCCAGGCCAAGCCCGTCTGGCAGCGCTTCCTGATCGTGCTCGCCGGCCCGGCGATCAACTTCCTCTTCGCCATCCTCGTCTTTGCCGGCCTGTTCGCCGCTGCCGGGGAGCCGCGCACCCCGACGCTGGTGGCGCAGGTGAGCGAAGGATCGGCGGCGGCCGAGGCGGGCATCCGGCCCGGCGACCGGGTCGTTCGCATCGGCGGCCGCGAGGTCGAGCGGTTCGAGGATATCGTCAACATCGTCGTCATCCGGCCGGAGCAGCCGCTGCGCATCGAGCTCGTCCGCGACGGCCGCCCGGTCGCCGTCACCGCCACGCCGCGCGCCGAAATCGAGCGCGACCGCTTCGGCAACGAGTTTCGCCGCGGCAAGCTCGGCATCGCGCCGGGAAGGCCGGTGGTCGAGCCGGTGCCGCTGTGGGAGCTGCCCGGCGTTGCCGTCCGCCACACCGCCAACACCGTGGTGATGATGGTCGAGACCCTAGGCCAGGTGATCACCGGCCGCCGCTCGGTGAAGGAGCTCGGCGGCCCGCTCAAGATCGCGCAATTTTCGGGTCAGCAGGCGACGCTCGGCTGGCTGCCTTTCATCGTCTTCATGGCCATCGTCTCAATTAATCTCGGATTCATCAACCTGTTGCCAATCCCGCTGCTGGATGGCGGGCACCTGCTGTTCTACACCATCGAGGGAGTGAGGCGGAAACCGCTCAAGCCGGAGACGCAGGAATGGGCGTTCAGGACCGGCCTTGCCGCCCTGCTCGCTTTGATGATTTTCGTCACCTTCAACGACCTGGCGTCTTTTGGTCTCTGGCAGAGGCTTGGCGGCTTGATCGGCTGACGGCGATGGGGCAGGGCAGGTCCGACAGGGACAACGGCCGGTTCAGGGACGGCCAGGATTTCAAGGGCGGGGACGCGTGACAGCGAACAAGGCGACTTCCAACCGGCGGCGGCTGCACGCCGCGCTGCTCGTCGGCACCATCCTCGGCGGCCTCGCGGCGCCGGCCTATGGCCAGCAGGCGCCGCAGTTGGCGGCGGCGATGCAGGAGGCGACCCAGCCCGTCGCCCCCGCCGCCGAGCCGACCCGCCAGATCCGCTCGATCAGCGTCACCGGCAACCAGCGGCTCGAGCCGGAGACGGTGATCGCCTATAGCGGCCTCAGGCCCGGCGAGCCGCTGACCACTGAGCGGCTCGATCAGGCGCTGCGCGAGCTCTATGCAACCGAGCTGTTCGCCGACGTCGTCATCGCCGGGGCGGAGACCGGCGATCTGGTCATCCAGGTGCGCGAGAATCCGGTGATCAACCGCATCGTCCTCGAAGGCAATCGCCGCATCAAGGACGACAAGATCATGCCGGAGATCAGGCTCGCGCCGCGGCAGATCTTCACCCGCTCGCGCGCCCGCGCCGACGTCGCCCGAATCATCGAGCTCTACCGCCGCCAGGGCCGCTTCGCCGCCACGGTGGAGCCGCAGATCATCCAGCTCGATCAGAATCGCGTCGACGTCGTCTTCGAGATCAACGAGGGCCCGCGCTCGCGGGTGCGGCGGATCAACATCATCGGCAACGACCGTTTCTCGGACGGGCGGCTGCGCGGCGAGATGGCCACCCGCGAGGCGCGCTTCTACCGCATCTTCTCCTCGTCCGACACCTACGACCCGGACCGGCTCGCCTACGACCAGCAGGCGCTGCGGCGATTCTACCTCACCCAGGGCTACGCCGATTTCCGCGTCGTCTCCGCCGTCGCCGAGCTGACGCCGGACCGGCGCGACTTCATCATCACTTATGTGGTCGAGGAGGGCGAGAGGTACCGTTTCGGCGACGTCACCGTCGACAGCGCGATCCGCGACTTCAGGTCCGAGGACCTCCAGGGCCTGCTGCCGATGGAGAGCGGCGACCCGTACAACGCGCAGCTTGTCGAGGACACGGTCACGCGGCTGAACGAGACGGCGGGCCTGTTCGGCTACGCCTTCGCCGACGTCCGGCCGATCTTCGAGCGCGACCGCGAGAATCTCACCATGTCGGTGACCTTCCGGGTCGCCGAGGCGCCGCGCGTCTACGTCGAGCGAATCAACATCAGCGGCAACACCCAGACTCGCGACGAGGTGATCCGCCGCGAATTCCGCCTCGCCGAGGGCGATCCGTTCAACAGCGTCCGGGTCAGCCGCTCGCGCGACCGGATCCAGTCGCTCGGCTTCTTCCAGGAAAATCTCGAGATCCAGCAGGAGCAGGGCTCCGGGCCGGACCGGGTCGTGCTCGGCGTCGCCCTCGAGGAGCGCTCGACCGGCGAGCTGCAGGTCGCCGCCGGCTTCTCCAGTCTGGAGCGTTTCCTGGTCAACCTCTCGATCCGCCAGCGCAACTTCCGCGGCCTCGGCCAGGAGCTGCGGGCGGCGGTCAACTATTCGAGCTATTCGAAGTCGGTGGAGCTCGGCTTCACTGAGCCCTATCTGTTCGACCGCAACATCGCCGTCGGCTTCGACCTCTTCCGCCGCGACCTCAACAGCTTCAACTTCTTTCAGAACGAGCGCCAGACCACCTTCGAGCAGGTCAGCACCGGCGGACAGATCCGCGCCGGCGTCCCGCTCACGGAGCACTGGCAGATGGCGCTGCGCTACGGCCTCCAGCACGATCAAGTGACGTTGTCGGAGGAGCTGTTCTTCAGCGACGTGCCGGGCGGGGGGCGCCAGTGCGATCCGCTGCTCGCCGGGCGCTATCTCTGCGAGGCGCTGGGCAACCGCCTGACCTCGACGCTCGGCTATTCGATCCTCTACGACACGCTCAACAACCGGCTGCGTCCTACCGCCGGCATGCGCGCGCTGCTCAGCCAGGACTTCGCGGGCCTCGGGGGCGACGTCCACTTCCTGCGCACCCGGCTCAGCGCGGCGCGCTACCACGACATCGGCGGCGGCTTTGTGCTCGGCACGAGCCTCGAGGGCGGCTACATCCACAGCTTCGACCGGTCCCCTGGCCCGGGGCGCGATCCGGTCCGGCTGATCGACCGGTTCTTCCTCGGGGAGCCGCAGATCAGGGGCTTCGATATCCGGGGCGTGGGCCCGCGCGTCCAGCGTATCCCCTATGAGCTCGACGAGGACGGCAATCCGGTGCTCGTCACCGATCGCCGCCGGATCGTCGACGACGCGATTGGCGGCCGCGCTTATTACCTGGGCCGCGCCGAGGTTCAGATCCCGCTCGGTGCCGGCGCGCGCGAGCTCGGCATCCGGCCTTCGGTGTTCGTCGACGTCGGCGCGCTCTGGGGCGTGCGCCGGCCGAACCTCACCGATCTGCCGCCCGGCAGCCCCGAGCTGCTCCGTCCGATCCTGAGCCCGGAGGGCCTGCGCCAGTGCAGCAATGCGGCCGGCCAGGTCGTCACCATTCCCGCCGACGCGGCGGGCTGCCCGGCCGACACCACCTTGGTTGCAACCGAGCTGTCGCCGTTCCGCGAAGTGTTCTTCGGCAACACGCCGAGCCCGCGCCTCTCGGTCGGCTTCGGCATCAACTGGAACTCACCGTTCGGTCCGTTCAGGATCGATATAGCTCACGCCCTTATCAGTGAGGAAGGTGACGACACCAAGCTCTTCAGCTTCAACGTAGGGACTGCATTCTAATGAAGAAAATCCTCATCGGCGCCGCCGTCGCGCTTTCGCTCGCGGCGCCCGCCGCGGCCCCCGCCCAGCGCAACGCGGGCGCCCAGATCCTGATCGTCGACACCGAACGGGTGTTCACCGACTGCAACGCCTGCCGCGCCGCGACCCAGCAGCTGCAGGCGCAGCGGCAGCAGCTGGAACAGCGCGCCCAGCAGCTCGGGCTTGCCCGCACCCAGCCCAACCAGCCGACGGCGCTCGAGGTCGAAGAGCAGCAGATCCAGACCGCGCTGCAGGCGGCGCGCGGCAATCCCGATGCCGTGCTCCAGCAGCGGATGCAGGGCTTCCAGACCCGCTTACAGCAGGCGACCGGGGAGCTCGAGCGGCAGCAGCAGACGCTGCGCTCGACCCAGGCCCACGTCCAGCAGCAGATCGGCACCCGCCTCGTCCCGATCATCGAGGCGATACGCAACGCGCGCGGCGCCTCGGTGGTGATGTCGCGCAACGCGACGCTGGCGCACAATCCGGCGCTGGACGTCACCAACGACGTGCTGGCGCAGCTGAACCAGCAGCTGCCGAGCGTCGCCGTAACGCCGCTGCCCCAGCAGCAGCAGCAGCCGGCGCAGCCGCAGGGCCGGTGAGCTCCGACGCCGGCAGCGCCGCCGCACCGCCGCGGGATATCTGCGCGGTGATGGCGGCGCTGCCGCACCGCTATCCGATGCTGCTCGTCGACCGGATCGAGGAGCTGGTGCCGGACGAGCGGATCGCCGCGATTAAGGCGGTGACGATCAACGAGCCCTTCTTCCAGGGGCACTTCCCGGGCCGGCCGATCATGCCGGGGGTGCTGATTGTCGAGGCGCTGGCCCAGGCGGCCGGCGTCCTCGCCGTCGAATCGCTCGGCCTCGCCGGATCGGGCAAGCTGGTCTATTTCATGGCCATCGAGGGCGCCAAGTTCCGGACCCCGGTGGAGCCCGGCGTGCTCCTCCGGCTCGAGGTCGAATTCGTTCAGAAGCGGGCGACCGTCTGCAAGTTCGCCGGCCGCGCGACGATCGACGGCAAGCCGGCCGCCGAGGCCAACTTCACGGCGATGATAGCCGACCCACCGCCTGCCTGAGCGGCCGCCACCGCCCAGCGGCCTTCTCGATCCCGAACACGGCGCCGATTTCCGGGCCTGACATAATCTCCTCGGGCGCCCCGTCCGCGACGATGCGGCCGCCGTCCATCACGATCAGACGCTGCGCGTGGGTCGCCGCGGCGTCCAGGTCGTGCATGGCGACGATCGCGGTTCGGCCGGCGAGCAGCTCCATCAGCCGCAGCTGCCACAGCGGGTCGAGGTTGACGGTCGGCTCGTCGAGCAGCAGCAGCAGCGGCTCGGGGGCGAGCGCGCGGGCGATCAGCACCCGGCTGCGCTCGCCGGTCGATAGGCGGTCCATCCGCCGTCCGGCGAGAGGCTGGAGCTCGAGCGCTTCCATGGCGGCCCGCACCTGAGCCTCGCTCGCGCCGCTCAGCGCGACGACAT
>JALYHK010000050.1 GCA_030776605.1 Pseudomonadota bacterium | reverse complement strand
GCGCGGGCCCGGCCGCATCGGCTTCGCGTCGCTGCGCGGCGGCTCGGTTCCCGGCGACCACCAGCTCATCTTCGCCGGCGAGGGCGAGCGCGTCGAGCTCGGCCATCGGGCCGAAAGCCGCGCCATCTTCGCGCGAGGCGCGGTCAAGGCGGCGCTGTGGCTCGCCGGCAGGCCGGCTGGCCGCTATGCGATGAGCGACGTGCTCGGCCTGTGACCGGCAGCAAGGCCGCGCTCGCCCCCGTCGAGATTGCCGAGGCCTACCGCCGCCTCGCCGAGCGCACGCCCAACCCCGAGACCGAGCTGGACTATGTCAACGATTACACCTTGCTCGTGGCGGTCGTCCTTTCCGCCCAGGCCACCGACGCCAGCGTCAACCTCGCCACCCGGGAGCTGTTCAAGCGGGTGCGGACGCCGGAGCAGATGGTCGCGCTCGGCGAGGAGAGGCTGCGCGAGGCGATCAAGACGATCGGCCTGTTCAACACCAAGGCGAGGAACGTCATCGCTTTGTCCAAGGCGCTGATCGAGCGCCACGGCGGCAAGGTCCCCGCCGACCGCGAGGCGCTCGAGAAGCTCCCCGGGGTCGGCCGCAAGACCGCCAATGTGGTGATGAACTGCGCGTTCGGCGCCGAGACCTTCGCCGTCGACACCCACGTCTTCCGGGTCGCCAACCGCACCGGGCTCGCGCCCGGCAAGGACGTGCGCGAGGTCGAGCGCCGGCTCGAGGAGACGACCCCCGCGCCCTACCGCCGCGAGGCCCACCACCTGCTCATCCTCCACGGCCGCTACGTCTGCAAGGCGCGCAGGCCCGAATGCTGGCGCTGCGTCATCGCCGACATCTGCCGCTACGAGCCCAAGACGCCGCCGCCGGGAAGCGAAGCGCCGCCCGAGCGTTGAAGCCGAGGAGATGAAGATGAGGGTCGCCCTTGCCGCCCTTGCGCTGGCCGCCGGCTGCGCGGCCGAAACGGAGCTGCCCCCGCGCCAGGAGGCGAGGCAGTGGGCGCTCGCCAACGCGACCCCAGTCGGCGAGCCGGAGGACTGCATCCTCCGCCGCAACGTCGGCCACACCGTGGTGCTCGATGATCGCACCGTCGACTTCCACATGAGCGACGGACGGCTGATGCGCAGCCGGCTGCCGGACGCCTGCCCCGGCCTCGCCTTCGACGAGAGCTTCTTCTACCGCACCTCGCTCGACCGGCTCTGCGCGTCCGATCTGATCACGGTAAGGACCAGCACCGGCCCCGGCCCGACTTGCGGCCTCGGCGCGTTCCAGCGGGTCGAGATCGCCCGGCGATAGGGTCTGGCCCCCTTGCCGCCCCTTTGCTAAGCGCCCATCTCACGCGCCCAGGCACCCGTAGCTCAGCTGGATAGAGCGCTGCCCTCCGAAGGCAGAGGTCACAGGTTCGAATCCTGTCGGGTGCGCCAACCATTTCAATGACTTAGCCGATTTTTCGGTCTCTGCCGATCAAGGCGAAATAGCCCCGCATTGTCCGCGGGTTACGGCGCCCACTTCCGTTCCTCGTGGCCAAGAGACGGATTGGCCACGCCGCGCGGCGTCGATTCGCCGCCTTTTTCTCCGGCTTCAAAATAGTGTCCTCACGTCCATTCGCGGAAGGAGAGAGGCGCAGCCTTCGGCGATAACGCCGATCATCAGCTCGGTGGAGGACGACTCGTCCTTGGCGGTTTTCAGCGTGCAGTTGATGGCGATTGCCTTCAGGATCACGAATTCCTCCACTTGTCCCGCATGTCACAAGCACCGGTACCCGCATTTAGCCCCGCTGCCATGCTAGACGGTCCCCGAACCATATTCGGCGGAATCGCCGAGTCCGTCCCCGCGCCTTGCGACGGTGCGATAAACCCCACCCAGAACGAACCCGAAGACGGCGTGCGCGATAATCGAAATCGCGTTCCGCGCCATCGCGAACCAGGGGAAGAACGCGGTGAAAATATAGAAATCGACGAAATAGACGGTCAGGCCGAAGATCGTTCCGACCAGGAGCGCGGCCATGAGGCCCATCCGCCAGCGCGAAATGGCCCAGCCGAGGATCATGCCCAGGATGATCGACAGCATGAAGTGGATCGCCATGGCCACCATCACGACGACGGCATCGAACGTCGCGGGCGGCGGAAGAACCCCCTCTCCCATCGCGATCGCCGCCATCATCCGCGGCGGGGCCCAAGGACTCATTCCGCCTATGGTCGAGACGAGCGCCATTTCCAGCGCCAGGAACACAATGCCGGCGACGAAACCGGCCCAAATCGCGGCCTTCCAGTTCAGCCTCTCAGACATGCTGTCCCTCCTTTCGCTCTTCCTGCTCCGCGCGCCGCGCCTGCTCGCGAAAAGCCTTGGGGTCGCTTCCGTAGGCGGCGCGAAAGGCGCGCGAGAAATAGCTCCGGCTCGCATAACCGACGGACATCGCGACGATCTGGATCGGAAGCTCCGTCGAGCGCAGAAGGTTCGCGGCGCGATGCAGTCTGATCTGCCTGAGAAGATCCATTGGCGGCTTTTGGAACGTCTCGGTGAACCGCTCCGCAAAGAGCGACCGGCTCATGCCGCTGATCCTGGCCAATTCGTCGAGGCTGTGTTCCTCGGCGGGATGCTCCAGCATCTCGAGCAGGCCTTTCAGCAGCCTAGAGTCGCGCAGGCCCGATAGCGGCACGATTCGAATTTCGCCGCGCTCGATCTGCCCGCGCAAGGCGATGACCAAGCACTGCTTCATCAGCGCTTCGGTTAAGGCACGGGTGCCAAAGCGGGGTTCTCGGAACTCCGCTAGCATCAGACCGAAGGCGGATCTTACAGCACGGTCTCCTGACACATCCTCACTGATCGGCTCCCGCAGCTGTTCGAACAGGTTCAGCCCGCCGCAATCGGCCGAAATCGTCCCGCACGCGCTGATGATCGCCGCCTCGCCAGAGCCGGCGGTCATTCGCATCATGCCTTCGCCAAGCGGCTCGGCCGTCTCCTTCCAGAGCAGGACCTGGGGCTCATCGCCGTGACGAGATATTTCGTGGCTGCAGCCGGGCTGCACGAAAATCAGCGTGTCCGGCCGGAAGGGCACATTCATTCCATCCTCAGTGCGCAGGACGCCGCTCCCGCCAAGGACGTAATGGACGAGAACGTCCTCCGTCGGCGGGAGCTTCAGCCGGAAGCCGCTAGCGACTTCGCACAAGCCGATCGCGTGCAGCCGTACTTCCAGGAGGCAGAGTAGCCGATCGAGATTTTCCGCTTTCATAGAACCCTGAGACTGCGAGCGCGCCAAGTCTCTCCGAGGTTCCGCATCTGGATGATTGGGCACGCATTTCAGACGTCGGGGAACGGAGCTCCGGCGCGGGAGCACGCGGCCGCAATAGCCGGGAAAGCACACCTCCCGAGCGAATCACCTCGTATTCGGGATCTTCGATCCTGCGAGGCTTACTGCGCGACAGCTGTGGGCGAGCGATAGATCATCCGCTGCTTCCATCGTCGCGCGGCGGAACGTCCTCCAGCATTTCGATGACAGCGCACTCGGGAACGGCCTTGCCCGAACAATGCTCGATCGTGCTGGCGAGCAGGCGTTCGATTTGTGCAAGGTCAGCCATTTTGGCACGGACCTGCTCCAAATGCTGGGCAGCGATGTCCCGAACCTCGGCGCAGTAGGCCCGGCCGGGTCCGCCGAGATCAAGGATCGCCTGCACCTCCTTGGGCGTGAACCCGAGGCTCCTCGCCCGGCGGACAAAGCCAAGCGTGCGCACATGGCCTTCATCATAGACGCGGTGCCCGCCTTCGGTCCGCTCCGGAGCGGCAAGAATGCCAATGCGCTCGAGATAGCGGATGGTCTCGCTGTTGACGCCGGTGAGGCGAGCCAGCTCGCCGCGAGTGATCCGTCTGGCGGTTCGAGTGGCCATGTCGATTTCCCTTGATCCTGTAACCGGTACAGGTGGCAGATAGCGGCGAGTCGCTTTGGAGACGAGTGTTGGCTGACGACATTTTGGCGCGACCCGAGGCATTGGCCGCCTCCGACCGCGGTGTGGCGGCGGTTAGCGGCGTCAGCGGGTTCGGAGGTCTCTTCTCCGCCGCCGCCTGCTGCGTGCTGCCGCTGGTTCTTGGGGCTCTGGGACTGGGAGCCGGATGGCTGTCCGTCTTCGTGCCTTATCACCGGCCGCTGACCGTTGCCGCGGCGCTGGCGGTGACCATCGGTTGGACCATGTATGTGCGAAAGCGCCGGGCGTGCCCGCGAGACGCGAGTTGCGCGGTTCCGTCGCCGTCGCGCTCGACGTTCGTGATGCTCTCCCTCGCGACGGTCTTCGTGGCGCTCTCCGCGATTTGGAAAGCGGTTCTGGAGGCGCCGCTCACCGCCTGGCTGCAGGGCGCATGACCGACCTGCAGTCGAGACTCACCTGCCCGGAGTGTGGGGTCGTCTCGGTCGAGGCGATGCCGACCGATGCCTGTCAGTTCTTCTACGACTGCCGCCATTGCGGAGAGGTGCTGCGACCTTTGAAGGGCGACTGCTGCGTGTTCTGCTCCTACGGCGACGTACCTTGCCCGCCAATCCAGGAGGCGCGGAGCTCCGGTCAAACTCCCGGCTGCTGCTCCGCAGCATAGCCTGACGCTAGTGTCCGCTTTCGACGCGAAGCGGACATTGCGGCTAGTGCCGAGACCCAACCGTTGTCAGCCTATGTCTGTGAGCCGGCGGGACTCCCTTGCACGTAGCTGACGACCTCGAACTCGATGCCGTCATGATCGTCGAAATAGAAGCGCCGACCTGGTTCATACGCCGCGTGCGAATGCGGCTCGTATCCCGCCTCACGCACCTTCCTCTCGGTGGCATGAAGGTCCTCGACGACCACTCCGACATGGTTCAACCGCCCATTTACCTCCTGTCTCTGCGCATCCAAGGGGGGCCTGTCTACGGCGAGATAGGCGTCGTCGGTGCCCACGTGGACGGTATATCCACCATTCTTTGCCGGCCCCTTCCAGCGGATGCGCCATCCAAACATTTCGCAGACGCGTTCGGCGGTCCTGTCAGGATCGCTGACGGTGATATTGACATGCTCCAGGGCACCAGTCGCCATTGCCTCTCTCCTCCTGTTCGCGCGCCTCTCCGGCTCGATTTTCGAATCGTAATTCCTCAACCTAAGTTGAGGTCAAGCTATTTCAGGGGAATGCGATGCAATCGTCCGATCTGCTGCCGATTGGGCAGTTGGCGGCGCGAACCGGCCTCTCGATATCGGCCATCCGCTTCTACGAAGCTAAGGGCCTGGTCAGTGCGCTTCGTAACAAGGGAGGTCAGAGGCGATTCCTTCGAGCTGACATAAGGCGTCTCTCCTTCATCTTGATTGCGCAGCAGCTCGGCTTCACGATAGGCGAGATCCAGAAGCAGCTCAGCGCGCTCCCGCAGGGACGCACGCCCACACGGAAGGACTGGTCGCGGATCAGCCGCGGGTTTCGGCGCACTCTCGACGCTAGGATCGATGCGCTGACGCGAATGCGCGACCGTCTCGACGGCTGCATTGGTTGCGGCTGCCTTTCGCTTCGGAATTGCACACTTTATAATCCCGAAGACCGCCTTCGAAGCCGCGGCCCTGGTCCCCGCCTGCTGCTCGAGAACCCGTCCTCCGGCGCAGCGGGATAGTGCCTCCTATGCCGCATGGACCAGGACAGGCACGATGTCCGCCTTCCACCCATTGCGGCATTCGCCTGCAATGACCCGACCGCCCCGCCGATCCTCAGCGAGATCAACCGCACTTCTCGCGCCCTGCGGGATCTTCCAGTGGCGGGGTTACTAGCGGTGGGGCTGTGTCTGTGTGGGAGCCCTTTTGAAGCTCCCACCGCATACAACCCAGGTTGCGATCACCTGTTGACGGTTAACGAGCTGAGATCGAGACCGAAGCGCTCGCCCGCCGCCGGCCGCTCCATCACCGCAGCAAACAGCATGACAGCGCCGCGGGCGCTCGTCGGCAGATGAACGATTCCTCGCTGATCGGTATTGAGGTGAATCCGCCGGCCGTCCTGGTGGGCCAAGTCCACTGGATAATTGGGCAGCGGCTGCCCGTTCCGAAGCAGCCGAAAATGGTCTAAAGCGGAGCCTACGGAGACAAATTCCAAGGGCATTCCAAGCGCGCGCTGGGCGGTCGGCCAGTCCCCGCAACGGCCGACGCATATTATGGTCTTCGCAAAGCGACGCGACGAAACGCGCAGGGTCCGCGGATTCGGAAGGGAACGCACTGCGGCGGCGGCCTCCGGCGCGACGCGATATTCCTGCATGATCAGGTCAATCCGGTCCTCGGCATAGTCGACATCGCGAGGATGAATGCTCGCGCCGGCCACGACGACACCGGGGCGCGGAGCAATCAACGTTAGCGCCGTCGCATTGCTGAGCGGAACGGCCATGATGAGCTGGGGCGCTCCAGGGCCGCTGGCGCCCACGTGGCGAATGCGGTCGGCAGCAACGACGGTTTCGAGCTGCGGGAAGGCCGCGGAGACGGTGGCGCGGATCGTCGTCTGGCCCGGTCTCGGGACGTTGAACTGCTCCGGCAGGAGAAAGAAATCGTGCGCGGACGCGGGGGCAGCAAGCCCCAGAGCCAGGGCACCGATTAGACCAAATGCGGCACGAAGCATTCGCTATTCCTTTCCTGAGCATCGACGGGCGGCGGCCCATTGCAGGCTGCGGCCATCTTCTCTCAGACTATCAACTTGGCAGGCTATGCCTAGGGCGTTCGGCTGCGGGAAGGAGGAGTCTGGCGTCGTTGTGGGTGTGGGTTGACCACCCGGACGTTCGGCTTTCCGGGCCTTGCCGAGGTTTGGTCGAATGTCCGCTTGTCGACCCATTGCGGACATTGAGATCCTAACCCAACGCAAGGACACTGACCCTTCGATCGGTGCAGCAGCCGGAACAGCGTCCGGTGAAGCGACGAAGCTGGCCGCTGTGAACACGAACGCTCGCGGCGGCCACTTGCTTGCGGGTGAGTGCGAGGTGATCAGCCACACATGCGTTGCATACGGGCATAGGTGCGCGGCGGGCTATAAAGGCCCTCACCTTTTCATGCAGGTTCAATTGCTCTCGCCCCAGGAGAAATCAACCTCCGATAGCGCAACGTCTGGACATTCTCAAGTATTCTCAATGAGCTGTGCCTGAAGGGGTCGTCCACGACGATGATCGCCGATACCGGTAGTTCAGCCGCTCACCAGTCGTTGACGAGCATCCGGTGCCAGCGCGCCGTATAGCCGCGCGCGACCATCTCGGCCTGGCGGCGCTGCGCTTCGGCGGTGTGATATTCGACGCGGCCGTCGGACCAGGTGGTCACCCATTCCGAATAGGTCTGCATGTTGCATTCGTCGTCCGAGCGGTTGCGATGATCGACCCAGCAGACCTCGTAGCGCCGCTCGCGGCGGCTGGTCTGGTGGGCGGGCCCTCCGCCTCCGCCACCGCTCGGGTCGGTGTGGCCCCCGGAACGGCAGTTGCGTCCGTTGCCGCTCCGGTCCGTCGGGTCGCTGTCCGAGCAGCCGCTGCGGCCGGTTCGGCCGTTTCCGACCGGATCGGACGGGTCGCTGTCGGTGAGGCCGCTGCGCGCGCTGCCGCCGCGGTAGCCGCCGCGGCCCCCGCCGATCGGGTCGGAGGGATCGCTGTCGGTGACGCCGCTGCGGGTGCGGCTGCCGGT
>JALYHK010000049.1 GCA_030776605.1 Pseudomonadota bacterium | reverse complement strand
ACCTTCTACTGCCCGCGATGCCAGAGGTGATTCGCGCGAGGGGCTGGGCCCCGGATAAGGTCCGGCGTGTCGCTTCGCTCCAGTTGACGCGAATCGCCTCTTTCGACTAGGGGAACGCGCGTGTCGGCGCGGCCGTTTGGCTTTCGCGCCGCTTTTTCATTGAACCCCAAAAGGACGTTTCGAAAATGGCGAACACGCCGCAAGCAAAGAAGCGCATCCGCCGCAACGCGCGCCGGGCGGAGATCAACCGCGCCCGCGTCAGCCGGATCCGGACGTTCGTGAAGCAGGTCGAGGCGGCGATCGCGGCCGGCGACAAGGAGCAAGCCGTCGCGGCGATTCGCCGCGTCCAGCCGGAGCTCGCCCGCGGCGTCTCGAAAGGCGTGGTTCACAAGAATACGGCGGCGCGCAAGCTCTCCCGCCTCACCCGGCGTCTCGCCGCTCTCGGCTAAGCCCTTCCAAACGCTCTGAGCGACTGCCCGCCGGCGCTCCGGCGCGCTTTTTCGCACGGGCGGGGCGTGATCCGCAGAACCCTAGGATTTCCCGCGATTCGCGCCTTGCCGCGGTGCAAGAAACGGCGAAAATCTGCCATTTTCGAAAAATCCAAGGCAAAACCGTGTCAACGGCATTTATTTCACTTAGGTGAAATTTTTCCGGTTGATCGGACTCGTCCGGCCTACCTAAAACCAGCCTCTCCGACGGGGCGAATCTCTCCGGTCGGAGCCATGCAAAACGACGTGCAGCAACGGCGGGGCCGGGGGGTCATCTGCCGGGCGGGGGAGGTTTGCACGCGAGCGAAAGCCGCGCGCAAGCGGCGTGTGAGACGATCAAGAGGGGGTGTTGCGTGACGCAGACGCCGGCGAGGGGCGACGCTTTGACCGCGAAGCAAGACGTTTCCGAGGCGATCGCCGTTTCATGGGACCTGATTCGCTCCAGCCTTCGCCGCGATTGCGGCGCCCGAACGTTTGACGGATGGCTGCGGCCGATCGCGTTGGGCAGCTTCGATCCCGAGACGGCGACGCTGCGGCTCGAGCTGCCCTCGCAGTTCATGGCAGATTGGGTGCAGACCCATTTCTCGGAGCGGCTGACGCTCGCCTGGCGGACGACCTGCCCGGCGGTGCGCAGCGTGCGCATCGGCGTCGGGGCCGCCGCGCCGCGCACAGCCGCGGTCGTCGAGATCCCTGCGCCGCCGCGCCAGGCGGAGCCTTCGGCGGCGCGCGAATCGGGGAATCTCTACGCCGTCGCGCTCGAGCCGCGCTACCGCTTCGAGAATTTCGTCGTGGGCAAGGCCAATGAGGTGGCGTTCAACGCCTCGCGCACCCTCGCCAGCGCCAAGGACGTGGTGTTCAACCCTCTGTTCCTCCACGGCGGCACCGGGCGCGGCAAGACCCACCTGCTCCATGCCGTGGGGCACGAGTTCCATCGGCTGAAGCCGCGGGCGAAGATCGTCTACATGTCGGCCGAGAAGTTCATGGTCGAGTTCGTCGCGGCGCTGCGAGCCAACGAGACCATCCAGTTCAAGCAGCAGCTGCGCTCGGCCGACCTGTTGATGATCGACGACGTGCAGTTCATCGCCGGGAAGGAATCGACGCAGGAAGAATTCTTCCACACGATGAACGAGATCATCTCGGCGGGGCGGCGCCTGGTGATCAGCTCGGACAGGGCGCCGCAGGACCTTGACGGGATCGAGCCGCGCATTCTGTCGCGCCTCTCCTGGGGGCTGGTCGCCGACATCAACCAGGCCGATCTCGAGCTGCGGCTCAACATCATCGTCAAGAAGCTGGAGGCGCTGCCCGACGTCACCGTGCCGGAGGACGTGGTGATGTTCTTGGCCAAAAGGATCAGCTCCAACGTGCGCGAGCTCGAAGGCGCGCTCAACCGCATCGCCGCTTATGCGATGATGCAGAATCGCACCATCGACCTCGACTTCGTCGGCGAGGTGCTCGCCTCGACGCTGCGCGCCAACCAGCGGCGGATCTCGATCGACGAGATCCAGACGCGGGTCTCCGACCACTACCGGATCCGCAAGGCCGAAATGACCTCCGCCCGCCGCGCCCGCGAGGTTGCGCGGCCGCGCCAGGTGGCCATGTACCTTTCAAAGCAGCTGACGCCGCGCTCGCTGCCCGAGATCGGCCGCCGCTTCGGCGGGCGCGACCATACGACGGTCATCCACGCGGTCCGGCAGATCGAAAAGCTGCGCGCCCAGGACGCGGAGCTCGACGCCGACATCCGGCTGCTCACCCGGCAGCTGGAGAGCTGAGCGGGCCGGCGCGGCCGCATGCACCCTGCGATGGCCGCGGCGATCGCCGGCGCCTTCGTCGGCGGCGCCCTGGTCGCGTTGCAGGCGCCGGTCAACGCGATGCTCGCCCGCGCGGTCAATTCGCCGGTCAATGCGGCGCTGGTGTCCTTCGCGGTCGGCCTCGTCGCGCTGGCCGCGGTGGTGCTGGCGCTCGGCGTGCGGCCCAATCCGGCGGCGGTGAGAGCGCTCCCCTGGTACGGCTGGACCGGCGGCCTCTATGGCGCCGTCTTCGTCGCCGTCGCCGCCTTCGCCGCGCCGCGGATGGGCGTCACTTATTTCCTGATGGTGGCGATCGCAGGCCAGCTCGCCATGGCGCTGGTGCTCGACAAGCTGGGTGCCTTCGGGCTCCCCGTCGCCGAGATCACGCCGCAGCGACTCGCCGGCGTCCTCCTCGTTCTCGCCGGCGCGTGGCTGGTGCAGCACCGATGGACGTGAAAAAGGGGAGAGGCGGCGGGCGCCTCTCCCCCTTCGCTTTGAACGAGTCGTTGCTAGCGGCCGCGGCGGTCGGTGGGCACGGTGATGCGCACCGTCTCGCCCGAACGGCCGGGGAAGCCGGTGAACATCGCCTCGATCAGGTTCGGCACCAGCGCGGTGAGCTCGTCGGTGCGCGAGCGCGCCTCGGCGCGTCCCTCGAACAGCGACTGACCGTCCGCCGTGCGGCGGATGTCCATCTCGAGGTGGCTCGTATAGACCGTGTGGCTGTCGATCCTCGGATAGCCGCCGGCATAGGGGCCGAAGAAGAAAGGATCGTCCCAGCCGTAATAGAAGGGATGGCGCGGGCGGCCGAAATAGCCGTAGCGCGAGAAATAGGGGCGATAGCCGTAGCCGTAGCCGTAAGCGGGCGCGAAGGGGTCGGGCCGCGCGACGATGCGCTGCTCGCCCTCGTCCACCCCATAGTCGAGCTGAACGACGAAGGTGGCCGCCTCGCGCGACGGCGCTTCGGCATAGCCGAGCGCGACGAGGTGCTGGCGGACCAGGCCGGCATATTGCGCAAATTCCAGGCTGCCGCGGTCGGCGGGATCGCTCGGCTCGACGATGAAGCCCTGGCCCTGCGGCGCGGGCATCGCCTGGAAGCGCGAGACCTCCGTCGGCAGCCCTGTGGCGCAGGCACTGAGCGCCAGCAATGCCGCGGGCGCGGCGAGCGTCAGCAACTTCTTCTGGAGAGACATGATAAGCGGCCTTTCCTTGAACACGGATTAGCGTGAATATAGAACCGCTTGGCCGTATCGCCAACCTGCTGAATATCCGGTGAAGTGCCTCAGGCGCTGCGCCGTAGGCCGATCGCGTCGTAGGCGGCCGCCAGCGTGGGGGCGGCGGCCTCGGCGGCGCGTTCGGCACCGCGCGCGAGGATCCGGTCGAGCTCGCCGGGATCGTCGCGGAAGTCGTCGAGTCGCTCCTTGATCGGCCGCAGCGTCTCCACCAGCAGCTCGGCCAGGACCGGCTTGAACGCGCCGAAGCCCTGGCCGGCGAAGCGGGCGAGCACGGCCTCGGGCGTCGCGTCGGCGAGCGCGGCGTAGATGGCGACGAGGTTCCTCGCCTCCGGCCGCCGGTCCAGCGCCGCGAGCGACTCGGGGAGCGGCTCCGGGTCCGTCTTCGCCTTGCGGATCTTCTGCGCCACCGCGTCGCTGTCGTCGGTGAGGTTGATCCGGCTCATCTCCGACGGGTCGGACTTCGACATCTTCGCGCTGCCGTCGCGCAGGCTCATGATCCGGGCGCCGGTCTCGCCGATCAGCGGCTCCGGCAGCGTGAAGACCTCGCGGCCATAGTCGTTGTGGAACTTGGCCGCGATGTCGCGGATCAGCTCGATGTGCTGCTTCTGGTCCTCGCCGACCGGGACGTGAGTCGCCTGATAGAGGAGCACGTCGGCGGCCTGGAGCACTGGATAGGCATAGAGGCCGACGCTCGCGCCTTCCCGGTTCTTGCCCGATTTCTCCTTGAACTGGGTCATCCGGTTGAGCCAGCCGATCCGGGCCGTGCAGTTGAGGATCCAGGCGAGCTCCGGATGCGCGGGCACGCGGGCGTGGTTGAACAGCACCGCTTGTTCCGGATCGATGCCGCAGGCGATCAGCGCCGCGGCCATTTCGCGGATGTTGCCGGCGAGCTCGTCCGGATCGGCGTAGACGGTGATCGCGTGGAGGTCGGCAAGGAAGATGAAGCATTGCGCCTCGTGCTGCATGCGCACCCAGCGCTTGATCGCGCCGAGATAGTTGCCCAGATGGAGGCTGCCGGTCGGCTGGATCCCCGAGACGATGCGCATCACGCCGGCTTCTTCCGCCTGACGAGATCGAGGAAGTCCTGCCGGTTCATGCCGCCGATCGTCCATGCGATGAGGAAGTAGACGGCAACGCCGGTGCCGACCAGAGCGCCGACGCCGAAGATGCGCTCGAGCGTCGAGCCGAGGAAGAAGCCGCCGAGCGGGCGCTGGAGCAAGAGCAGAACGCCGGCCATCGCCAAGGCGGCGAGGAGCTGCCGCGCGAGCCGGCCGGCGAGCACCGCATCGATTCGGAAGTGGCCCCGCCGCCGCAGGATAAGGTAGAGCGCCGCGAAATTGATCCAGGCGCCGGTCGCGGTCACCGTCGCCAGGCTGTAGATCCCGATCAAGGGAATCAGCGCGAAATTGGCCGCGACGCTGCCGGTCAGCACCGCCATGGCGATGCGGACCGGCGTGCGCACGTCCTTGCGGGCATAGAAGCCCGGGGTCAGCACCTTGACGAGCACGTAGCCGGGCAGCCCCGCGACCAGGATCGCCAGGATGTTGCCGGTGATCCGCGCGTCCTCGACGGTGAAGCGCCCGCCCTCGAACAGCGCGCCGATGATCGGCCCGGCGGCGACCGCCGCCGCCGCCGCGGCGGGCAGGGCGAGCAGCATCGAAAGCTCGAAGGCCCGGCTCTGCACCCGCGCCGCCTCGCCGCCTCGTCCGCGGTCGATCGCGCGGCTGATCGACGGCAGGATCGCCGTGCCGAGCGCGGTGCCGATGATGGAGAGCGGCAGCTGGTTCAGCCGGTCGGCATAGTTGAGATAGGCCATCGCCCCCTCGCCGAGACGCGAGGCGAAGAAGCCGTAGAAGAACTGGCTGATCTGATAGACCCCCGCCGCGAAGGTCGCCGGCAGCACCAGGATCACCAGCTCCTTGACCGCCGGCGTCATCCGCGGCCGCTGGAAGAAGCGCAGCCTCACTCCGGCCGTCCGCACTGTCCGCCAGCAGATGGCGAACTGCAGGATGCCGCCGACCAGCACCGCCCCCGCCATCGCCCGCACGGTCACGACGTCGCCCGCCGGGAAGGCCATCAGCGCGGCGATCAGCGCGAGGTTGAGCAGAGCCGGGGCGAAGGCTGCGACGGCGAAGCGCATCAGCGAGTTGAGCACGCCGGAGAGGAAGGAGACGAGGCTGATCAGGATCAAATAGGGGAAGGTGATCCGCGTCAGCTCGACGGTGAGCTCGAACTTGCCCGGCGTCTCCTGATATTCCGAGGCCATCAGCCAGACGAAGCCCGGCATGATGATCTCGAAGACGAGCGTCACCAGGATCAGCGCGGGCATGAAGACCGCCAGCACCTCGTTGGAAAAGCGCTGGGCGTCCTCAAGGCCGCCCTCGCTGTTGAGCCGCTGGCTGAACAGCGGAACGAAGCCCGACGCGAACGCGCCTTCGCCGAACAGCCTCCTGAAGATGTTGGGGATGAGGAAAGCGATCAGGAAAGCGTCGTTCTGATGGCTGGCGCCGAGGATGCGCGATCCGATCATGTCGCGCGCGAAGCCGAGCACTCGGCTGACCATGGTCAGGCCGCCGATCGTGCCGATCGCCTTCAGAAGGTTCATCGGGGCTCGCCCGTGCGGCGGATCAGGCTTGGCCGGTGACGTCCCCGGCCTGGCCGCCGGACTCCTGCGCCTGGATCTGCGCCTGGCGCTGCATGTAGAGCGTCGCGAAATCGATCGGGTCGAGCATCAGCGGCGGAAAGCCGCCGTCGCGTACCGCGTCCGCGATCACCCGCCGCGCGAAGGGAAACAGGATGCGCGGCGCCTCCGCGAGCAGGAAAGGCTGCAGCTGCTCGTCGGGCAGGTTCCGGATCGCGAACAGGCCGGCATAGAGCACGTCGACCTTGAAGGCGGTGCCTTCGTCGGCGGTGGCGGTCACCTCGATCCGCATCGACACCTCGTGCAGCTCGTCGCCGACTTTGCCGGCGCCGATGTTGAACTGAACGTCGATGTGCGGCTGGCCCTGCCACTGGAACACGGCCGGCGAGCTGGGGTTTTCGAACGACAGGTCCTTCACATATTGCGAGACGACGCCGATCTGCGGGAAGTCCTCGCTGCTGCCGATGAAATCCTGTCCACCTTCTTGTTCGTCGGCCATTTTGCTCGAAACCCTCAAAAATGTGGAGGAGATCGCCGGCTCCCGCCCGATGCGGCGGCCGGCGGCGCGGGGTAGCAGGCGCGGCTCCGGGGCGCAACATGTCCGCCCTCCGCACGTTGAGCATCAAGGCTAATTTGAATCGCGCCCGCTTCCGACCTATGTAGGACGGGTGCTGATGGAGTTGACCGGGTGACTTTCGAGATCGTGTTGCTTGCTATGGTGGCCCTGTTCGTCGGCCTCAGGCTTTACGCTGTGCTCGGCCAGCGCACCGGCCATGAGCAGCGCCCGGTGACTCGCCCCGAGGCCGCGCCCGCTCCCGATCCCGCCGCTCCCCCCGCAGATGTCTCCAGCGAGCGCAAGGAAGCGCCGGGGCTGGTCTATGAGGAAGGCGCCGCCGCGGGCATCCGCTCGATCATCGCCGCCGACCCGGCATTCGACGTCGCCCGCTTCCTCGAAGGCGCCCAGGCCGCCTACCGGATGGTGCTCGAGGCCTTTTGGAACGGCGATCGGGAGCAGCTGCGCTTCCTCACCTCGCGCGAGGTCTACGAGTCGTTCGACGAGGCGATCCGCCAGCGCGAGGAAGCCGGGCACGTGCTCGACAACCGGCTGATCGCCATCGAGCGTGCGGTGATCGAGGGCGCCCGCCTCTCCGGCCGGACCGCCGAGATCGAGGTGCGCTTCGATGCCGATATCGCCGCCGTCACCCGCGACAGCAACGGGGAGGTGGTCGCCGGCACACTCACCGACGCCATCGCTACCCACGACGTCTGGACGTTCCGGCGGACGCTCGGCAGCGACGATCCCAACTGGCTGCTGGTCGAGACCGACGCCGCCTCCTGACGCACAAGCGTATTAGCCGCAACTATCGCCGCAGCCGCCGATCCGGCTATGCCGGGCCATGGCCGATTCGCTGCGCCTTCGCTCTTTCTCGCTGCTGCTCGCGCTGATGCTGCTGGCAAGCTGCGTGCGCGTCGTCCCGCCGGTGGCCGAGCCGACGCCGCGCCCGCCTGAGCAGCCCGTGCAGCCCGTGCCCCCCCAGCC
>JALYHK010000048.1 GCA_030776605.1 Pseudomonadota bacterium | reverse complement strand
CGCGCGCGCGCCTCGCCGGTAAGCGCCGCGGCGTAGGCGAAGGTCACCAGCTTGCGCTCGCCGAGCGGAGCGGTCCAGCGCCAGCCGAGCGAGCTGGCCACCGCCGAGTCGCAGGAGGAGACGCCCTCGGGATTGGCTGCGGCACCGATCAGCAGCCGGTCGGCGGCGTGCCAGCGGCTCCAGTCTTCGAAACGGTCATCGATCCGCGACAGGAGCGGCGCCGACGGGCCGCCGCAGTCGACGAACAGGTCCGCCTCGAGCCGGCGGCCGTTGCCGAGCAGGATCGCCGCGACTCCGCCGTCCTCGCGCCGCTCGACAGCGGCGACGCTGCCGTCGATTCGCGCCAGCCTTGCCCGCGCCGCGATCTGCAGCAGCAGCTCGCGGTAGCGCTCCGGGTCGAGCCGCAGTGCGTAGCTGTAGGTCGAAAGCGGCGATTGCGGATCCTCGCTGGGGTGGACGAACTTGCCCGCCTCGGCGAGAAGCGCCGCCGCCGAATAACGGTCGAACGGGCCCGCGCGGCCCGACCGCCGCGCTTGCACCCAAAGATTGTGAAAGCCGATGCCGGCGCCGTCGCGGCCATAATCGCCATAAGCGTGATACCAGGGGGCGCCGTCGGCGGACCAATGTTCGAAGCGGGTGCCGAGCCGGTGCGTCGCCGCGCCGAGCCGGACCAGCTCCGATTCCTCGATCCCGGTCACCACGTGGAAGCCATGGACAGAGGTGAGCGTGCCGCTGAGCCGGTCGGCGAGCGCGGCGGGATCGGGCGGCGAGACCAAGACGGTGACGCGGACCTTCGGAAGCGCGCGGGCGAAGGCGATCGCCGCCGAGAGGCCGACGATGCCGGCGCCGACGACCGCGATCGTCCGCAGCGCGCGCTCTTCCTG
The DNA here is from genome assembly GCA_030776605.1 of Pseudomonadota bacterium. Taxonomy (GTDB): domain Bacteria; phylum Pseudomonadota; class Alphaproteobacteria; order Sphingomonadales; family Sphingomonadaceae; genus Allosphingosinicella. Next base: position 6,885 of record JALYHK010000048.1, on the reverse strand, counting down.
CATCAGGCGGCCTCGTCGATCGCCGCGTTGCGACGGAGGAGGAAGTCCGCATGCTCGGGCATCGCCTTCACCGCATCGGCGATCCGCGCGCGCAGCCGGTCCATCGCGCCGCCGAGGCCGCTTCCGTCGGGCTGGTCGGCTCGTTGATCCCAGCCCTCGGGAACGATGCCCTGGCCCATGTAGACGGCGATCCAGCTCGGCTCCAGGAACAGCCCCTGGGTGTAGCGCGCGACCCGGCCCGACCGGCGCCAGAGCTCGATCTTCTCATGGAGGCTGTCGGGGATCGTCATCGTCCGGACATGGTTCCAGAAGCTCGAATCGTCGCGGCTGGTCGCGTGGTAATGGAGGATCAGGAAGTCGCGGATGCGGTCATATTCCAGGTCGACGATTCGGTTGAACTCGCGCCGGTCGAGCTCGTCGATGCGCCCGCCGACCGGGAACAGCTCGACGAGCTGGGTGACCGCGCCCTGGACGAGATAGATCGAAGTCGATTCGAGCGGCTCGAGAAAGCCCGACGCCAGTCCCACGGCGACGACGTTGCGGACGAAGCTGCGCTTGCGGCGGCCGGCGCGGAACCGGAGCACCCGCGGCTCCGCCATCGGCTCGCCCTCGACCGCGGCGATGATCGCGTCGGCCGCCTCCTCGTCCGTGATATGGCTGCTCGAATAGACATAGCCGTTGCCGACGCGGTGCTGGAGCGGGATTCGCCAGCGCCATCCCGCCTTCATCGCGACGGCGCGGGTATAGGGCTCGATCGGGCCCGGCGGCGAGATGCAGGGCAAAGCGACGGCGCGGTCGCAGGGCAGCCAGTGCGACCAGTCCTCCCATTCCTCGCTCAAGGTGCGGCCGAGCAGCAGGCTGACGAAGCCCGAACAGTCCACGAAGAGATCGCCCTCGATCCGCTCGCCGCTCTCCATCCGGAGGGCGCGGACGTCGCCGCTCTGCGGATCGAGCTCGACGTCGACGACCTTGCCTTCGGTCCGCACGGCGCCCCGCTCGAGCGAATAATCCCGCAGATAGGGCGCGAACAATGTGGCGTCGAACTGGTAGGCGTAGCTGTAGGTCGAGAGCACCGAGCGGGGGTCCTCGTTCGGCGGTGCGAACCGCCCCGCCGCGGCCATTACGTTGGCGATCGAATAATCGAACAGATCGTCCTGCCGTCCGGACGCGCGCATCCTCAGCCAATAATGGTGGAAACCGACGCCGTTCAGCTCGGTGCCGAAGCTGCCGAACGGGTGAAGATAGTTGGTGCCGATGCGGCCGAAATCGAAAAAGTCGATGCCGAGCTTCATCGTCGCATGGGTGGCGCGGATGAAATCGGCCTCGTCGAGCCCGAGGCTCTCGACGAAATAGCGGATGTGCGGCAGCGTCGCCTCCCCGACGCCGACGATGCCGATCTCGGCCGATTCGACGAGGCGGACGGTGCAGGCATGAGGGAGCAGCCGAACCAGGGAGGCCGCGGTCATCCATCCCGCGGTGCCGCCGCCGAGGACGACGACCCGCACCTTCTCACGCCCGGGCTCAGTCACTGCCGCCTTGCTCACCCGCTCGGCGCTGCACCGGCGGAGGGAGCGCCGTCAACCGTGCGTTTCCGGCGCCGCCCCCTTAGAGCCGGAACCGGACGCCAAGCGAGATGATCGACTCCTCGTAGCGCACGTCGCGCGGATAGACGTCGCCCGCCGCATTGAAGCGCCGGAAATTGCGGAAAGGATTGCCGAGGATGTTCGAATAGTTGAACTCGAAGGTGACGTTCTCGAACGGCGTGTAGCTCGAGGACCAGTCGAGCCGGTCGACGCCGTCGACGAACTCGCCGGTGAAGCCGCCTCCCGGCACCGGCACATAGGCGGTGTTCCAGCGCGAGCGGTAATTGTACGAGAGCCGCGCCGAGACGCCGCCATATTCGTACATCCCGTTGAGGTTGTAGGACCAGCGCGAGACGCCGAGGAGTCGGGCCGGTTCCCCGAACGTAATGTTGAATTCGGGGGGGAATTCCTGCTCGTCGTCGAGATGCGTCAGGTTCGCCTGGACGCCCAGGCCGCTCAGCGGACCGGGCAGGAAGTCGAAGAATGTCTGGAAGGCTGCCTCGAACCCTTGAATGCTGCCCTCGCCGCCGTTCACCGGAATGTTCACTTGGGCACGGCCGGGCCCAAAAACGGGATGGTCGACGATCTGGTTGAAGTTCGTGATGAAGCCGTTGAAGTCGCGGCGGAATACGGCGAGCGATGCGTAGCCGCTGCGGGAGAAGTAATATTCCAGCGAAGCGTCGTAATTGTTCGACTCGATCGGCCGCAGGTTCGGGTTGCCGCCTGCACCGCCGACGCGGCAGGTGTCCTGCAGCGGCACCTCTGAGAAGCAAGGGGGGGGCGGAAAGAAGATGATCGGCGCCATCTGCTGGAAGGTTGGCCGCGTCCTTGTCTGCGTCGCCGCCAGCCGCAGCTGGATCTGATCGGTGAAGCGCAGCCGCATGCTCGCATTGGGAAGATAGTCGCTATAGCCGGAGCGGCTGACGTCGCTCGTCCTGACGAACAGCTCGGTGCGCACCGCTCTCAGGCCGACATTGCCGTCCACTGCGATGCCCCCGAGATCGAATTCGTAGCCGGCCTGTCCGTAGATCGCGAACGTGTCCTCGTCGGCAGTGAAGACGCGGCTGCGCGGCGGCGGGCCGGGCGGATAGCTGTGGAGCGCGCGGAGAGCCTCGACATTGTCGCGGATGCTCCGGTAGGTCGGCGCCACCCAGGTGCGGGTCGGCTGGATGTTCGCGCCCTGGAATCCGGCCCGGAAGACATCGAGCTGGACCGGCACCCCGGTCAACGGCAGCCTCGGCGTGCACCCGGAGCCCATCCAGGTTGCGCAATAACGCTCCCCATTCTCCTGGTAGGCGTCGCGCGTCGTCCAGCGAGCGCCGAACCGCAGGTCGGGTAGGAAGTCGATTCCGGTATCCCATTCGAGATCGCCGCGGACCTGCCAGTCGTCGCCGGCGGCGACATAGTCGCGGTCGAAAAAGCCGAGATGGTTGTAGTTCGCAGGATTGTTCGGATCGAAGTTGACGAACTCCCACTCGACCCCGCCGGGGCCGCGCGGAACGTCGAAATTGACGTTGAAGTTGGGCGCCTGGTTCGGCTCGAAGTCGTAGCTCAGAAGGGACATGTCGAAGCGGCTGTCGGTGCGGGCGACGTCGCCCGAGAGGCGCAGCCTGCCGGTATCGTAGCTGCCGCCGATTGCGACCTGATAAGTGTCGGTCGAGCGGAAGGTCGCCCCCTGGAACAGGAAGGGCGGCGGATCGGGATCGACGCTGACGCTCTGGGCCTGGTTCGTGCCCGGGCGCAGCTGGAGATTGGTGAACTGTGCGCCGCCGCCCCAGAGGCGGTTTTCGAACAAGCGGTCGGCGACGCGGTCGCGATAGCCCTGCCAAAGGGCGTCGACATAGAATTCGAGCTCCGGGGCCGGCCGCCACTGGATCGCGCCGTTGACCGACGGGCGGCGGCGCTCGCCGGCGCCGTAAAAGATGCCGACCGCATGCGGCGCTTGGAACTCCTGCCCCGTTGTTGTTCTGAAGGTCAGGATGTCACCACTGTTCCACCGGGCCGAGTCGAGATAGCGCAGCTGCTGGTACGAGACGTTGACGAGAAAGCCGATCTCGCCGTCGCCGGCGTCCCAGCGGTCGCTGAAAAGGAAGTTGCCGTTCGGGTCCCACTCGCCCGACTGTGTCGCATAAGCGTAGCGAAACGAGCCCGACAGCTCGCGCCCGGCGAAGTCGAAGGGGCGACGGGAGCGCACGTTGATGAGGCCCGCAATGCCGCCTTCGATCAGGTTGGCCGTGGTCGACTTGAACGCCTCGATTGCCGAGATGCCGCCGGCCGGGAAGTCGCCGAGCGCGACCGAGCGCGTTTCGGCGGTGAAGATCTCGCGGCCATTATAGGTGGTGGTGAGATCCGGCAGGCCGCGAAGCAGCACCTGCCCCGCCGCCTCGCCGCGGGCGCGGTCGACCTGGATGCCGGGAATGCGCGCCGCCGTCTCGGCCACCGTCACGTCGGGGAGCTTGCCGATGTCCTCGGCGACGATCGCGTCGACGATCTGTTCGGAGTTGCGCTTGATGTTCTGCGCGGAGCGGAGGCTCTGCCTGAGGCCGGTGACCACGATCGCTTCGTCTTCGCCCTGGACCGCGTCGTCCCGCTGGGGAGAGCCCGCCTCCGGATCCGCCGGCATCTCCTGCGCCTGCGGCGTCTGCTCCTCGCCCGCCTGCGGATTCTGCTGTCCCGGCTGGGCTGCGGCCGGAGACGCCGCGAGGCCGAGGATCGTCGCGGACGCGGAACAAAGAATGACGGATTTCAATCGCATGCTCGCCCCCCATTTCGCTTCGCGCGACCGGCCCGTTGTCGGGCTCTCGCCCAGAGGTATATCTGAGCGCCCGGAGAGGTGACAAGCGAATTATCGGATCAATCGGACCGACCCGGCTCAGCCGGCGAGCGCCTCCTCGACCGCGCGGGCGATGTCGGCCGCGCGGAAGGGCTTGCGCAGGACCGGAGCGTCGCGCGCCGCCTCGTCGATCGCGTCGGTGTCGGCATAGCCGGTGACGAACAGGATCTTCTGATCGGAGCGGCTGCGGCGGACCTCCCGCGCGACCTCGCCGCCGTTCATCCCGGGCATGGCGAAATCGATGACGATGAGGTCGAAGGAAGCCCTTTTGAGCACTTCGAGCCCCCCTGGCCCATTCGAAGCGGAGCGGACCTCGTGACCGAGGTCGGCGAGGGTATCGACAAGCACCCGGCGCACCTCCTCGTCGTCGTCGATGACCAGGATCGCGGCGCCCCGCCCCGCCTCGGCCGCCGCCGCTTGCGGCTGCGGCGGCGCTTCCTCGGCCGAGGACGCGGTGCGCGGGAGGAGCAGCGAAATCCTGGTGCCGGCTCCGCGGGCCGTGTCGATCCGCGCCGCCCCGCCGGACCGCTTTGCCACGCTGTGGACCATGCTCAGCCCGAGGCCGGTGCCCTGGCCGACCTCCTTGGTAGTGAAGAAGGCGTCGAAGGCGCGCGCCGCGGTCTCGGGCGCCATACCGGTGCCGGTATCGGCGATGGAAAGCTCCAGATACTCGCCGTCGGGAAGCTCGGGGTCGCCGGCGAGCGCGCGCCGCTCGGCGGCGATGGCGAGGGTGCCGCCGCGGGGCATCGCATCGCGCGCGTTGATCGCCATGTTGAGCACCGCAAGCTCGAGCTGGTTGGGGTCGGCCATCACCGCCACGTCGCCGGCGTCGAGCTTCGTCACCAGCTGCACCGAGGGGCCGAGGGTGTGGGAGATGAGCGCGCGCATTCCCTCGATTAGCGGCGCCACCAGCGTCGGGCGCAGCTCGAGCCGGCGCGTGCGCGAGAAGGCGAGCAGCTGGCCGGTGAGCCTCGCGCCGCGCTCGGCGGCCTTGAGCGCGGCGCCGGCGAGGCGCTTGGTCCGCGCCTCTCCGGTCGAGCGCTGGATCATGTCGAGGCTGCCGAGCACCACCGTCAGCAGATTGTTAAAATCGTGCGCGATGCCGCCGGTGAGCTGCCCCACCGCCTCCATCTTCCGCGCCTGAATGTCGTCCGAATCCAACAACAAGACCCTCCCCGGGAGACGCTATGGCGCGAGCGCCCAGCGGGCGCAACGCGAACTTCGGGCGAGCCGGAAAACGGCGCGCACCGGGCAGCGCGCATCGCGCGGAAGCTCTCGCCCTGAGCCCGAACCCGTGCCAAGGAGCAGCGCGTGACCCGGACCGACGAGATCCCCCAGCTGATCGATTCGCTCTGCGAGATGTTCGACGAATCGGTGGCGGCGCTGCGCAGCGCCCTCGCGCGTTATCTGCTCAAGGGCGAGCGGCCCGATCCGGAGGCGCGAGTCAAGGGGCTGTTCGCTTATCCCGAGCTCAGGGTCGACTATCGCTACGACGCCGAGGCACGCTTCCCGCCGCGCGCCTACGGCAGGCTCAACCAGCCCGGCCGCTACGCGATCAGCATCGCCCGGCCGCGGCTGTTCCGCCACTATCTTGCCGAGCAGCTCGGCTATCTCATCCGCGACTATCGGGTGGAGGTATCGGTCGGCCGCTCGGCGAGCGAGATCCCCTTCCCCTACGTGCTCGACGGCACCGACGATCTGCGGCTCGACGACGTCCACGCCGCCGAGCTCGGCCGCTGGTTCCCGGCGACCGAGCTCGCCCGGATCGGCGACGAGATCGCCGACGGCGCCTGGAACTATTCGCTCCGGCCCGAGCGGCCGCTCGCCTTGTTCGACGGCCCGAGGGTCGACTTCAGCCTCGCGCGCCTGCGCCACTACACCGGCACGCCCGCCGAGCACACCCAGCGCTACCTGCTCTTCACCAACTACATCCGCTACGTCGACGAGTTCGTCCGCTTCGCGGTCGACGAGCTGCAGCGCGAGGACAGCCCCTACGAGGCCTTCTCTGCCGCCGGCGACGTCTATGTGACGCGCGAAACGCCCGACGCCGTGGCGAAGGTCATCGAGGGCGGCTGGCGCAGGCAGCAGATGCCGGCCTACCACCTGATCGAGAAGGACGGCGGCGGCATCACCCTGGTCAACATCGGCGTCGGGCCGTCCAACGCCAAGACGATCTGCGACCATCTGGCGGTTCTGAGGCCCGAGGCGTGGCTGATGATCGGCCATTGCGGCGGCCTCAGGCCGAGCCAGACGATCGGCGACTATGTCCTCGCCCACGCCTATCTGCGCGACGACCATGTGCTCGACGACGTGCTGCCGGTCGAGGTCCCGCTCCCCGCCATCGCCGAGATCCAGCAGGCCTTGTTCAGCGCCGCCGCCGCGGTCACCGGCGAGGGCCCGCAGGAGCTCAAGAGCCGCCTCAGGACCGGCACCGTCGTCACCACCGACGACCGCAACTGGGAGCTGCGC
>JALYHK010000047.1 GCA_030776605.1 Pseudomonadota bacterium | reverse complement strand
GCGCCTCTCGGATCGCGGCGCGGACCAGCTCGAAGCTGTCGATCATGATGTTGCCGACGCGCGAAATCCGCTCAGCCTCGACGCCTTCGGCGGCAAGGTTGGCGTCCGCGTCGGGAGACGGCGTCCAAAGCACGTCGGCGAGGCAGTCGGTGACGAGGCGGTTCACCTCCTCGGGCATGGTCCGATCGCCGCTCCTGAGGCCGGCCTCGAGGTGGACCAGCGGGATCTGGAGCTTGGCGGCGGCGAGAGCGCAGGCGGCGGTGGAGTTGACGTCCCCGACGACGACCAGCCAGTCGGGCCGCTCCGCCATCGCCACCTTCTCATAGGCGATCATCACCCGGCCGGTCTGCTCGGCGTGGGTGCCCGAGCCGACGCCGAGATGGTGGTCCGGCGCCGGGAGGCCGAGGTCGCGAAAGAAGGCGTCCGACATGTTAGGGTCGTAGTGCTGCCCCGAATGGATCAGCACCGGCGCGAAGTCGGGCGCGGCGCGCAGCGCGTGCCAGAGCGGCGCGACCTTCATGAAGTTCGGCCGCGCAGCTGCGACGAGGTGCACGATCCTCGGAGTCATGGCCCGATCATAGGCCGAGGAGGTTACCGCCCCCTTAGCTCCTCCCCGATGCGGGGAGGATCCTAGAGCCTCGTCCTGAGGCTCCAAAGCTCCGGGAAAGCGCGCTTCTCAAGGGTGGAAGCGAGGTAAGGCACGCCCGGAGTTCCGCCGGTGCCGCGCTTGAAGCCGATGATCCGTTCGACCGTGATCACATGCTTATGGCGCCAGGTGGCGAAGGCATCGTCGATGTCGACCAGCTTCTCGGCGAGCTGGTAGAGCGGCCAATGGCGCTCGGCCTCGCGGTAGACCTCAGCCCAGGCCTTCTCCACCTTCTCGCTGGGACGGTAGGGCTCGCTCCAGTCCCGCTCCAGCGCCGCGGCGGGAAGGTCGAAGCCGGCGCGGGCGAGCGCGGCGTTCGCCTCGTCCCAAAGGCTCGGCTCGGCGAGCGCCGCCGCCAGAGCCCGGTGTGGCTCCGAACCTTCGGGATGATATTTGAGAAAGCCGCCGTCCTTGATCCCGAGCAGATATTCGACCTCGCGGAACTGGGCGGACTGGAAGCCGCTGGAGCTTCCGAGGACGCCGCGGAACTGGACGTAGTCGGTCGGCGTCAGCGTCGAGAGCACCTCCCAGGAGAGGGTCATCACCGCCTGGATCCGCGACACGCGCGAAAGGATCTTGTGGACCTCGATCAGCCGGTCGGCGCGGATCAGCTCGCGCGCCAGCTTGAGCTCGCGGACGGTCTGCTTGAGCCAGAGCTCCTTGGTCTGGTGGATGACGATGAACAGCAGCTCGTCAGGGTGCTGCGACAGCGGATGCTGGGCCGAGAGGAGCTGGTCGAGGGCCAGATAATGGCCGTAGGTCATCGCCTCCGGGCTATCGGCCATCCAACTCAGCCGTGCGTGGCGTAGACCGCGCGCCGCGCGTCCGGGCCGAATGCGATCACCTGATATCGCTGGGTGCGGCCGCCCGCCTCCATGCCCGGCGAGCCGAGCGGCATGCCGGGAACCGCAAGGCCGCGGATCTGGCGATCGCCTCTCGCGACCAAGCGCCGTACGTCCTCGGCCGGAACATGGCCCTCGAGCAGCCAACCGTCGATGATCGAGGTATGGCAGGACCAGAGGTCCTCCGGGACGCCGCGGGCGCGCTTGAATGCGGCCATGTCGGCGGTCGGGATGATCCGCACCGGCCCGAAGTCCGGCTCCATCCGCGCCGCCCAGCCGGCGCAGCAGCCGCAATTCGGGTCCTTCCACATCGTGATCCGCGTCCGCGCCTGGGCGCGCGCGATGGCGGGAGCGGCGACGATCAGCGCCCCGGCGCCGGCCATGAACATGCGGCGATCGATCTTTTCCATCCAACCCTCTCTAGAGCCGTTCAGCCGTCGAGACTACGTCGGTCGCCCTTAACGCCGCCAGAATGCGCATCAGATGCTGCACGTCGTGCACCTCGATGTCGAGATGGAAGGTGTGGAAGCTGCCGTCGCGGCCGGTCTGGTCCATGCTGACGATGTTGGCGCCGTGCGTGCCCATGATCCCCGCGACGACGGCGAGCGAGCCCGGCTCGTTCTTGATCACGATCGCGAGGCGCGCGGTGCCGCCGTCCGATTCGTCGCCCCAGGCGAGGTCGACCCAGTCGGCGTCGACGCCGTCGGCGAGCTGCTCGCAGCCGATCGTGTGGACCTCGATCCCCTCCCCCTCGCGGCGCAGGCCGACGATGCGGTCGCCGGGGATCGGGTGGCAGCATTGGGCGAGCTGGAAGGCGACGCCGGGGGTGAGCCCCTTGATCGAGATGGCGCGGCGCTGCGGCGGCGGCTTGACACCGTCCCGCCCCGCCGAGCCGGGCATCAGCGCCTCCATCACCTGGAGGTCGTCGATGCGCTTCATCGCGATCGCCTCCATCAGCGCCTCGTCGTCGTGGAGGTTGAGCCGCCTCAACGCCTCGGCGATCGCCTCCCAGCCGAGCGGCACGGGCAGGCGCTGGACGATCTCGTCGAAAATCTTGCGGCCGAGCGCGACCGTCTCCTCACGCTCCTTGGACTTGACGAAGCGCCGGATCTTGGCGCGGGCCTTGCCGGTAACGACGAAGGAAAGCCAGGCCGGCTGCGGATGCTGCGCCTTGGAGACGAGGATCTCGACCTGATCGCCGTTGTCGAGGGGGGTGCGCAGCGGCATCACCCGGCCGTTGATCTTGGCGCCGACGGTCTGGTCGCCGAGATCGGTATGGACGGCATAAGCGAAATCGACCGGAGTGGCCCCCTTGGGCAGCTGGATCAGCTCGCCCTTGGGAGTGAAGGCGAAGATCCGGTCCTGGTACATCGCCATCCGGGTATGCTCGAGCAGCTCCTCGGCGGTGGCGGCGTGCTCGAGGATTTCGACGAGGTCGTCGATCCAGGGGTGCTGGGTCTCGGCGGCGGCCTTGCCTTCCTTGTAGGCCCAGTGCGCCGCGAGGCCGTGCTCGGCGCGCGCGTGCATCTCGCGGGTGCGGATCTGGATTTCGATCCGCATCTGCTCGTCGTGGATAACGGTGGTGTGGAGGGACTGGTAGCCGTTGCGCTTGGGCGTCGAGATGAAGTCCTTGAAGCGGCCCGGCACCACCGGCCAGCGCCGGTGGATGAGGCCGAGGGTGCGGTAGCAGTCCTCGACGCTGCCGACGATCGCGCGGAAGGCCATGACGTCGGAGAGCTGCTCGAAGCTGACGTGGCGCTCGGCCATCTTGCGCCAGATCGAATAGGGATGCTTCTCGCGGCCCTGGACCTCCGCTTCGACGCCGTGGGCCTCGAGATGGGCGATGATGCCGCGGGCGATGCGCTCGATGAGGTCCCCCTCGCCCTTGTGGAGCTGCTCGAGCCGCTTGGAGATCGAGGCGTAGGCGTCCGGCTCCAGCTCGCGGAAGGCCAGCGTCTGCATCTCGGTCATGAACTCGTACATGCCGATCCGCTCGGCGAGAGGCGCGTAGATGTCCATCGTCTCGCGGGCGATGCGCCGCCGCTTTTCCGGATTGGCGATATGATGAAGGGTGCGCATGTTGTGCAGCCGGTCGGCGAGCTTCACCAGCAGCACCCTGATGTCGCCCGACATGGCGAGCAGGAACTTCCTCAGATTCTCGGCCGCCCGCTGGCTCTCGCTCTGCGCCTCGATCCGCGACAGCTTGGTGACGCCGTCGACCAGGCGGGCGACGTTGGGCCCGAAGCGCTTCTCGATCTCCTCCGGGGTGGCGAGCGTATCCTCGATGGTGTCGTGGAGGATGGCGGTGACGATCGTCTCGTCGTCGAGGTGGAGGTCGGTGAGGATCCCCGCGACCTCGATCGGATGGCTGTAATAAGGGTCGCCGGAGGCGCGCTTCTGACCGCCGTGGGCCTTCATAGAGAAGACGTAGGCGCGGTTCAGCAGCGCCTCGTTGGCGTCGGGATCGTAGGACTTGACCCGTTCGACGAGTTCGTACTGCCTAAGCACCGCGCCACCATGTGGTGCGGTACCGCAGCGTTGCAATGCAAAAAGCCGCTCAGCGGGCGCTTCGATCATGGTTTTCGCGGGCCGTCGGAAGCGCGGCGCGACCGCCTGCCCCGCAAGAGGGGCGCCGTACAGCTCATCTTCGCGCCCGCGCCTCGATGCGGTCTATGAAGATTCGCGCCGCCCGCCCGTAGGCGGACAGCGGCTCGCCCTCCGCCGCGACGACGCGCGCGTAAGCCTCACGGGCACGGTTTTCGTCTCCCAGCAGATGATGGAAGCGTGCCTCAACATAGTCGGCCTTTGCGACGGGCCCGTCGGGCGGGAGAACACGCGGGTCGTTCGGCAGGGTGATCGTGCTGGCTTCGGCGATGGCCTCGACCGTGCCGGCAGGCGACCTGCTGCCATTCGAAAGAAGGTTGGCAATCCGGCTGAAGACGTACCCGCCCAGCGTCGGCTGAACCCGATACTGCGTAAATCCGGAATGGGCGTTGTCGTACATCCGGCGAAAAACTTCCGGAGATTCCTGCGGGAGGCGCCTCGCACCCAATGGGCGAGCACGGGCGAGTATTTCCGCTCTCGCCCCGGGGCGGCTTCGAAACACCACCACCTCGTCCGTCCACATGTCGAAATAGAGCCAGTCGCGGTACTGCTCGGACCAGACCCGGCCGAACGAGTGCCCGCCGCGCTGGAGACGATCGACCACGGCGACGATCTCGGAGCGGGGAAACTCGTGCGAGAGGACGGCTGCAGCAAAACCGTTGATTCCGTCACACCAGCCCATCCCGGCAACCGCGACAGGCGAGTTCGCCTGCCGGTAAGTCAACTCCGTTTGGCTGATGAACCTGAGTTTCAGGTCGGCCAGCAATCGGATGACCTTGGCGGCGTCGTCCAATGCCTCAGCCGGCGAGTGTGAATTGTGGTAATGCGCGGCCAGCCCTTGCTGAAGCCACAGGCCCACGGCTTTCCGAGCCCCTCTCGTAGGCAACGAGCCGCCTGCCTCATATTCCGACAGCAGCCACCCAGAGGAGCGCGCCATGACCCACGGGATCGCCGCCCGCGGCGCCGGCACGAACAGCAGCCAAACCGCGAGAGATGCGAGAACCACCGCCGCCGCGAGGAGGAGGCGCTACAATCGTCCCTTGCGAGCCCACAGGGCTGGCTGTGCAGCGCTTGCCTCTTCGCCACCGTCGTGGGGCGGCTTTCGCGTTCTCATCGAGACAACCTTACTCTCGCTGCGTCGATTGCGCCATGGAGCCGCGGATCGTCGGCCTGCCAGCACAGACAGGCGACTTCCGCCACGAATCTAGCATTCGATGGCGAGATCAGTTCCTGATTGCCCGAAAATGGATGGTGCCGGAGCCGTCGAAACAGCGTAGGCTCGGCCACCGATGAGCAAGGCGGCCGATCTCAACGCGATCTACGGCGAGTGCGGCATCTCGGCCGCGCTCGAAGTGGTCGGGGAGCGCTGGTCCTTCCTGATCCTGCGCGGCGCGTTCAACGGCCTCAGGCACTTCGAGGAGTTCCAGTCGACGCTGGGCATCGCCAGGAACATCCTGTCGAACCGGCTCGCCCGGCTGGTCGAGCACGACATCCTCGCGCGCCGGTCCGACCCTGCCGACCGCCGCAGGATCGTCTACCGCCTGACCGACAAGGGCAAGGCGCTGCTGCCGGTGCTGATCGCGCTCAGGCAATGGGGCGAGCGCTGGGTGTCGGGCGTGCCGAGCAATCCGGTGCTGGTCGACCGCTGCACCCGCCGCCCGGTCGAGCAGATCGCCGTCCGCGCCGCCGATGGGCGGCCGCTGTCGCTCAGCGATATGGAATGGGTGGACCGCGCCGAGCTTGCGGAGGACGACAAAGCCGCCTGACGGGACGGGCTATTCGTAGTCGGCGCCGCTGTTGTTGTTGCGGGGCGGGGCTGCGGCGGTAAGCCGCAGCGCTTCGGCCGAGGCGCTGATCGAGCCGACCTCGTCGGGCGCCTCGTCCTCGTCGACCTGGACCCGCTGCAGCGAGGAGACCAGCGCCTCCTCGACATGCTTCGGCTTCACCGTCTCCTCGGCGATCTCGCGCAGCGCGACGACCGGATTCTTGTCGCGGTCGCGGTCGATGGTGAGCTCGGCGCCGCCCGAGATCTGCCGCGCGCGCTGGGCCGCGAGCAGCACCAGGTCGAAGCGGTTCGGGACTTTGTCGACGCAATCTTCGACGGTAACGCGCGCCATGCTCAGGCTCCCAAGGGGAAAACAGTGCTTTGGGAAAGCGGGCGCGTCTAACCGCGCTGGCCTTCGCTGTCAATGTAAGCGCCTGCTCCGCCGGCCGCTAGACCCTCATCGGCATCAGCACGTAGAGCGCCGGGGCCTTGTCGCTCTCGCGCAGCAGGGTGGGGGCGGCCGGGTCGGCGAGGTGGACCTCGACGGTGTCGCCCTCGATCTGGCCGAGGATGTCGAGCAGGTAGCGCGCGTTGAAGCCGATCTCGAGGCCGTCGGCGCCATAATCGCCGGCCAGCTCCTCGGCCGCGGTGCCGTTCTCCGGCGAAGTCACCGACAGCGTCACCTTGTCGCGCTCGAGCGACATCTTGACCGCGCGCGTCTTCTCGCTGGCGATGGTGGCGACGCGGTCGACGCCCTCCTCGAAGCTGCGCGTATCGATCCTCAGCAGCTTGTCGTTGGCGGTCGGGATGACGCGGCTGTAGTCGGGGAAGGTGCCATCGATCAGCTTCGAGGTGAGGATCGCGTTGCCGAGGCCGAAGCGGACCTTCGATTCGGAGAGCGAGACCTGGACCGTGCCGTCGAGCTCGTCGAGCAGCTTCCTCAATTCGCCGACGCACTTCCTCGGGATGATCACGTCGGGCATCCCTTCGGCACCGGCGGGGCGCGGCACAGTCACCCGGGCGAGCCGGTGGCCGTCGGTCGCGGCCGCCTTCAGCACCGGCTGCGCCTCGTCCGAGACGTGGAGGAAGATGCCGTTCAGGTAGTAGCGCGTCTCCTCCGTCGAGATAGCGAAGCGGGTCTTGTCGATGATCTGGCGGAGGGTGGCGGCGGGAAGCTCGAAGCTGGTCGGCAGCTCGCCCTCGGCGATCACCGGAAAGTCGTCGCGCGGCAGCGTCGCGAGGTTGAACCGCGCGCGGCCGGCGTTGACCTGCATCTTGCCCTCGGCCGCGGCGATCGCGACCTGGCTGCCCTCCGGGAGCTTGCGGACGATGTCGAACAGCGTGTGGGCGGCGACGGTGGTGGCGCCAGGCTGCTCGACCTGCGCCTCGACGGTGTCGTTGATCTGGAGGTCGAGGTCGGTCGCCATCAGCCGCAGCGTGCCGTCCTCCCGCCCTTCGATCAGCACGTTCGACAGGATCGGAATCGTGTTCCTGCGCTCGACCACCGAATGGACGTGGCCGAGGCTCCTGAGCAGCGTCGCCCGTTCGATCGTCGCCTTCATGGCCTCCCCCAGATTGGACTTCGGGAGAGTGATAGAGCGGCGGGCGGCGCACCGCTAGAGGGCCGCGGGCCCCGCCGCCAAAAAAAGGGCCGGAGCCTCGGCGCCCCGGCCCTTCGATTGCCGCCGCGCGGGGCGCACGAGGATCAGAACCTCAGGCCGAAGCCGAACACCGCCTGGTGGCGCTCGAATCCCTGCTCGTAGTTCGAGTAGCGATATTCGGCCTTGGCAAAAGCGTTGGTGCCGATCGCGAACTCGGCGCCGCCGCCGACCCGCACCCCGTCGAGGTTCTCGCCCACGCTAAAGTCGAGCGCGGTTCCGGTCGGATCGTCATAGTCGATCTCCACGCGAGCGTTGGTGTAGCCGGCCTTGGCGTAGAGCAGGGTGCCTGTGCCCACCGCCGCGCCGATCCGGCCGCCGATCGAAAGGTCGCGGCCGAACTGCGCGCAGAACTCGTCGCCGGTCACCTCGACGTTGGCGACGCATTCGTCCACCGTCGAATCGCTATATTCGCCCTCGATGCCGAAGACGACGCCGCCCGACTGGACGTCGAAGCCCGCGCCGACGCCGTAGAGGATGC
>JALYHK010000046.1 GCA_030776605.1 Pseudomonadota bacterium | reverse complement strand
GGCCGGCGCCGCGGGTGCGGATCGAGACACCGCGCCTGGCGGGCTCGATCAACCTGCGCGGGGCGCGGATCGACGACCTCGTCCTCACCCGCCACCGCCAGACGATCGCCGAGGATTCCCCACCGGTGCGGCTGTTCGCGCCGGAAGGCACGCAGGCGGCCTATTTCAGCAGCTTCGGCTGGACCGGCGACGGCCTCGCCGCGCCCGACGCCAATACAGTGTGGCAGGCGAGCGGCAACCGGCTCGCGCCCGGTTCGCCGGTGACGCTGAGCTGGAACAACGGCCAAGGCCAGATCTTCCAGATCCTGCTCTCGGTCGACGAGGGCTATATGTTCACCGCCGAGCAGCGGGTGACCAACCGCGGCGGGGGCGCGGTGGCGGTCCGGCCGTTCGCGCTGGTCAACCGGATCGGCCAGTCGCCGGACCCGGACAGCTGGACGATGCACGTCGGCCCGGTCGGCGTGTTCAACGGCACCGCCGAATATGGCAACGACTGGAGCGACGTCGCCGAGGCGCCGCGCAGCGTCACCAGCACCGGCGGCTGGCTCGGCTTCACCGACAAATATTGGCTCGCCGCAGTGATCCCCGACCAGTCGAGCAGCGTCGAGGCCGCCTTCCGCCACAATGCCGCGACCAACAGCTTCCAGGCCGATTTCATGGCCGCGCCGACGATCGTCCCGCCCGGGCAGACGCACCGCTACGTGTCGCGGCTGTTCGCGGGGGCCAAGGAGGTCCAGCTGCTCGACGGCTACAGCGCCGCGCTCGACACCGAGCTCGAGCGGGCGATCGACTGGGGCTGGTTCCGCTGGTTCATGATCCCGATCTTCTCGCTCCTGAACTGGCTGTTCGCGCTGATCGGCAATTTCGGGCTGGCGATCATCGGCCTCACCCTGATCGTCCGGCTGCTGCTGTTCCCGATCGCCCAGAAGCAGTTCGCCTCCATGGCGGCGATGCGGGTGCTCCAGCCCAAGATGAAGGCGCTCCAGGAGCGCTACAAGGACGACAAGCCGCGCCTCCAGCAGGAGATGCTGAAGCTCTACAAGGAGGAGAAGGTGAACCCGATGGCGGGTTGCCTTCCGATCCTGCTCCAGATCCCGATCTTCTATGCGCTCTACAAGGTGCTGATGCTGGCGGTGGAGATGCGCCACGAGCCCTTCGCGCTGTGGATCCGCGACCTTTCGGCGCCCGACCCGCTGACGCCGGTCAATCTGTTCGGCTACCTCAACTTCACGCCGCCCGCGCTCCTCGCGGTGGGCGTGCTGCCGATCCTGCTCGGCATCACCATGTGGCTGCAGTTCAAGCTCAATCCGGCGCCGATGGACCCGGTCCAGCAGAAGGTGTTCGCCTTCATGCCCTGGGTGCTGATGTTCATCATGGCGCCGTTCGCCGCCGGCCTCCAGCTCTACTGGACGGTCAACAACATCATTTCGATCGGCCAGCAGAAGCTGCTCTACGCCCGGCACCCGGTGCTCAGCCAGCAGCCCAAAGCGGAGGCCAAGGCTGAGCCCGCCGCCGAACCGCCGCCCTCTCCGCCGCCCGTTCCCGCTCCGGCGGCGGCGAGGCGCAAGCCCAAGGGCAAACAGAGGCCGCGGCCGCGGTGAGCGAAGCCGACACCGAGCTGGACGCCCTCGCCCGCAAGCTCTTCTCAGGCCCGATCGCCTTCCTGAAGTCGGCGCCGCAGCTCAGGTTCCTGCCCGAGCCGGAGGTCCCCGAGGTGGCGTTCGCGGGGCGCTCCAACGTCGGCAAGTCGTCGCTGCTCAACCGGCTGGCCAATCGCTCCGGCCTTGCGCGGACCTCGAACACGCCTGGGCGGACGCAGGAGCTCAACTTCTTCGACGTCGGCGCCCCGCTTCGCTTCCGGCTGGTCGACATGCCGGGCTACGGCTTCGCCAGGGCGCCCAAGGAGGCGGTCGGCAAGTGGCGGCGCCTGGTCAACGACTATCTGCGCGGGCGGCCGGTGCTGAAGCGGGCGCTGGTGCTGGTCGACAGCCGCCACGGCCTGAAGGACATCGACCGCGAGCTGATGAGGATGCTCGACGAGGCGGCGGTGGGGTACAACCTCGTCCTCACCAAGGCCGACAAGGTGAAGGCGAGCGAGCTGGCGGAGGTCGAGGCGGCGACGGCGGCGGAGGCGAAGACCCACGGCGCCGCCCATCCCGAAATCATCGTGACCTCGAGCGAAACCGGGCTGGGGATCGATCGGTTGAGACGAACGGTGGTGGAGGCGGCGGGATTGTAGCCCTTCCCGTCATTCCCGCGAAAGCGGGAATCGAGACTGAGAGCAGCGCAAACGCCGCCTGGATTGCCGCCGTCGCGGGAGTGACGAAAAAGGAGTCGGTCGACTTGCTCAAGCTCATCATCGGCAACAAGGCCTATTCCTCCTGGTCGCTGCGCGGCTGGCTCGCGGTGAAGCAGTCCGGGCTGCCGTTCGAGGAGATCACCGTCCCCCTGTTCGACGAGGACTGGTACCGCCGCCGCAACGGCGACGAGTTCGCCCCCTCGGGCGGCAAGGTGCCGATCCTGTGGGACGACAAGGCGGTGATCTGGGATTCGCTGGCGATCGTCGAATGGCTCGCCGACAAGACCGATCGCGCCCGCTTCTGGCCGGAGGGCGAGGTCGCCCGGGGGATGGCGCGATCGATGGCTTCGGAAATGCACTCGAGCTACGAAAATCTGCGCCGCGACTGCCCGATGAACCTCAGGAAGCAGTTCCCGCCCAAAGAACTCTCCGACAACGTGCGGGCCGAAATCAAGCGCATCCTCGAGCTTTGGGCCGAAGCGCGGGCGCGCCACGGCGGCGGCGGCCCCTATCTCTTCGGCACCTTCGGCGCGGTCGACATCATGTTCGCGCCGGTCGTCACCCGCTTCGTCACCTATCAGGTGCCGGTGCCCCGCTTCGCCGCGGCCTATATGGAGACGATCCTCGCCCACCCCTGGATGCGCGACTGGATCGAGGCCGCGCAGGACGAGCCCTGGGTGATCGAACGCTACGAAGGCCCCGCGGCGGCGGGCGCCTGAGCTGTCGAGCTGGGGACAGTTGCCAGCAACTGTCCCCCCTTCAGTAGGGCGTGCCGTCCTTGCGGGTGAAGCGGCCGCTCGCCGCGTCGAGGTGCATGTCGACGTCGGGATAGTGGCAGTCGCTCGCCGCCGAGCGGCCGATCGCCACGAAGGTGCAGGGGCGGCCGGAGCGGTTGACCAGGTGATGGCCGTTGGCGACGCCCTTGGGAAAGGCGGCGACGTCGCCGGGCCGCATCACCGTTTCGCCCTGATCCTCGATCAGCACCGCCTCGCCGTCGAGCATCACGACCAACTCGTCCTCGCCTTCGTGCCAGTGGCGCTGGCTCGACATGCCGCCGGGCTCGAGCGTCACGTGGCTCACTCCGAAATCCTCGATTCCCGCGGCGGGCGCGATGCGGCGATAGTGCCGCTTCGCCATCGGCTCGGAGAAAGGCGGCGGATAGCCGGTGCGGTTGGTCGCTTCGATCGCCGTAAGGTCGAGCTTCGGCATGGCAGCTCCGTGCAGTCGAGAAACCATTCCCGTTCGGGCTGAGCCTGTCGAAGCCCTGCCCTTCTCCCTTAACAAAGCAGGAAGGACAGCGCTTCGACAAGCTCAGCGCGAACGGAGTGGGTGGAATTTGCGGGCCAATCCTCTAGGCGAGCCGCGATGAGCGGGGCAATCGATCCGGTCGCGCTGGCGAAGAGGCTGATCGCCTGCCCGAGCGTCACGCCCGCCCGGGGGGCGGCGTTCGACGTGCTAGAGGAGGCGCTGCGGCCGCTCGGCTTCGCCGTCCACCGCTTCGTCGCCGGCGACGCACCGGACGGGCCGGTCGAGAATCTGTTCGCGAGCCGCGGTGAAGGCGGCCCGCACTTCGGTTTCGCGGGCCATCTCGACGTCGTGCCACCCGGCGAGGGCTGGACGAGCGATCCCTTCGTGCCGGAAGAGCGCGGCGGCCTGCTCTACGGCCGCGGCTCGGTCGACATGAAGAGCGCCATCGCAGCCTTCGCCGCCGCCGCGGCCCAAGTGCGCGATCATCCCGGCACGGTCAGCCTGATCGTCACCGGCGACGAGGAAGGGCCCGCCACCTTCGGAACGCCGGCGCTGATCCGCTGGATGGGCGAGCGCGGGATCCGGCCCGACATGATCCTGATCGGCGAGCCGACCTCTGAGGAGCGCCTCGGCGACGTGGTCAAGATCGGCCGGCGCGGATCGGTCAACATGTGGGTCACCGTTCCCGGCACCCAGGGTCACGTCGCCTATCCGCACCGGGCCGACAATCCGGTGCCGAAGCTCGCCCGCCTCATCGCCGCGCTCGATGCGCTCCGGCTCGACGAGGGCAATGAGGCGTTCCAGCCCTCGAACCTCGAGGTGACCGCGGTCGAGACGAGCAGCAAGGCGACCAACGTCATCCCCGGCTTCGCCCGCGCCCAGCTCAACATCCGCTTCAACGACCTTCACAAGGGCGAGGAGCTGGTCGCGCTGGTGCGGCGCACCGCGGAGGGAGCGGCGCCCGGAGCGACCGTCGAGGCGAAGATTTCGGGCGAGGCGTTCCTGACGCCGCCCGGGCCGATCTACGACATGGTGACCGCAGCGATCCGCGCCGAGACCGGGGTCGAGCCGCGGCTTTCGACCCACGGCGGCACGTCCGACGGGCGCTATCTGATCGCGCTCTGCCCGGTGGTCGACTTCGGCCTGCCCAACGCGACCATGCACAAGCTCGACGAGGCCGCGGCGATCGAGGACATATACGCGCTGGCGCGGATCTATGCGCGGGTGATCCGGGCGGCGACGGCGGCTTGAAGCGGCCGCGCTATTCGGGCGCGACCACCTTCGCAGGGTCTTTCTTGGCGGTCGCGGCTGGCTCCACGATGCGGATGTGAAGCTCGCGCAGCTGCCGCGGCGTCACTTCCGAGGGCGCGCCCATCATCAGGTCCTCGGCCCTCTGGTTCATCGGGAACAGCACGACCTCGCGCAGGTTCGGCTCGCCGGCGAGCAGCATGACGATCCGGTCGATGCCGGGCGCCGAGCCGCCGTGCGGCGGCGCGCCATATTTGAACGCGTTGATCATGCCGGAGAAGTCGCGGTCGACGTCCTCCCGCGAATAGCCGGCGATCTCGAACGCCTTGTACATGACCTCGGGACGGTGATTGCGGATCGCGCCGGAGGAGAGCTCGACGCCGTTGCAGACGATGTCGTACTGGAAAGCCAGGATCTCGAGCGGGTCCTGCGTCTCCAGCGCCTCGAGCTCCCCCTGCGGCATCGAGAAGGGGTTGTGGCTGAAGTCGATCTTCTTGGCCTCCTCGTCATAGTCGTACATCGGAAAGTCGACGACCCAGCAGAAGCGGAAGGCGCCCTCCTCGACGAGGCCGAGCTCATCGCCGACGCGGGTGCGCGCGGCGCCGGCGAGCCGCGCCGCCTGCTCCGCCTTGCCGGCGGCGAAGAAGACCCCGTCGTCGGGGCCGAGGCCGAGCGCCGCGGTCAGCGCGGCCGTCGCCTGCTCGCCGAGGTTCTTGGCGATCGGGCCGCCGGGCT
Organism: Pseudomonadota bacterium; assembly: GCA_030776605.1. Classification (GTDB taxonomy): domain Bacteria; phylum Pseudomonadota; class Alphaproteobacteria; order Sphingomonadales; family Sphingomonadaceae; genus Allosphingosinicella. The sequence continues at coordinate 2,626 of JALYHK010000046.1, read as the reverse complement.
CGCCCGCCTTGATATTGATATAGCCGAGGCCGGCATGGCCCTCGCCGCGCGCCCATTCGTTCATGCCGTCGAAGAAGCTGCGCGGCCGCGCGCCCGCGCCGGGTGCCGGTATCGCGCGCACCACGCCGCCGCCCTCGACGATGTTGGCGAACAGGCCGAAGCCGCCGCCGCGGAAATGGTCGGTTACGTCGGCGATCTCGAGCGGGTTCCTGAGGTCGGGCTTGTCGGTGCCGTATTTGAGCATCGCCTGCGCATAGGGAATGCGCGGAAAGGGCGCGGCCGTGACCTGCCTGCCTTCGCCGAATTCTTCGAACACACCCTGAAGAACGGGCTCTATCGCATTGAAAACATCTTCTTGGGTGACGAAGCTCATCTCGAAGTCGAGCTGGTAGAACTCGCCCGGCGAGCGGTCGGCACGGGCGTCCTCGTCGCGGAAGCAGGGGGCGATCTGGAAGTAGCGGTCGAAGCCGGCGATCATGATCAGCTGCTTGAACATCTGCGGCGCCTGCGGGAGCGCGTAGAACTTGCCCGGATGGACGCGGCTCGGAACCAAGTAATCGCGCGCGCCTTCTGGACTGGAAGCGGTGAGGATCGGCGTCTGGAACTCGGTGAAGCCCTGCTCGGCCATCCGGCGGCGGATCGAGGCGATCACCCGGCTGCGCAGCACGATATTGCGATGGATGCGCTCGCGCCGGAGGTCGAGGAAGCGGTAGCGCAGGCGGATGTCCTCGGGATAGTCGGCCTCGCCGGCGACCGGCAGGGGCAGCTCCTGCGCGGCCGACCGGACGGCGACGGCGTCGGCGTGGACTTCGACCTGCCCCGTCGCGAGGTTCGGGTTCACCGTCTCGGCGCCGCGGGCGACGACCTGGCCTTCAACCGTGATCACCGATTCGACCCGCACCGCCTCGAGCGTGCCGAACGCCGCGTCGGCGACGTCGGCGACGATCTGGGTGATGCCGTAATGGTCGCGCAGGTCGACGAACAGCAGGTTGCCGTGGTCGCGCTTGCGATGAACCCAGCCGGAGAGCTTGACCCGCTCGCCGACATGCGCGCCCCGCAGCTCCCCGCAGGTATGAGTCCTGTATGCGTGCATCGGCCGCCTATGTTTCCGGCTGCGAGGTGATTTCCGTCGGGGCGAGCGCTTCGGGGCGCGGCCCTGCTTTGTCAAGGCGGGAGGCCGCGGTTATAGCCCCGGCCGATGCACATCCACCCCCTCATCACCGACAGCGAATCGCTCCTGGCGCTGTGCGAGCGGCTGGCGCGCTCCCCGTTCGTTGCGGTCGACACCGAGTTCATGCGGGAGAACACCTATTGGCCGGACCTGTGCCTGTTCCAGATCGCATCGAGCGAGGAAGCGGCGGCGATCGATCCGAAAGCGGAGGGGCTCGATCTGGGGCCGCTGCTCAACCTCCTCGTCAACAACGAGCATGTCATCAAGGTCTTCCACGCCGGAGGCCAGGACATCGAGATCATCTTCAACATGACCGGCGGAACGCCGCATCCGCTGTTCGACACCCAGATCGCCGCGATGGCCTTGGGCCTGGGGGAGCAGATCGGCTATTCCAACCTGTGCGAGAGCCTGCTCGGCAAGAGCCTCGACAAGGGCGCGCGCTTCACCGACTGGGCCCGCCGCCCGCTCGAGCCGCGCCAGATCGACTATGCGATCGGCGACGTCACCCATTTGGCGGCTTTGTTCCCGAAGATGGTTGAGCGGCTGCGGCGGACCGGGCGCGGCGACTGGCTGGACCAGGAGATGGAGCGGATCGCCGACCCGGCCAATTACGTCAACGATCCCGCCCAGGCATGGAAAAGGGTGCGGATCCAGAGCCGCAAGCCGGATGTCCTGGGGCGGATGAAGGCGCTCGCTGCCTGGCGCGAGCTCGAGGCGCGCTCGAAGAACCTGCCGCGGGGGCGGATCATCAAGGACGAGACTCTCGCCGACCTCGCCCTCCACCCTCCGGCGAGCCAGGAGAAGCTCGCCCAGGTCCGCGGCCTCTCCCCCTCCTGGCGCAACAACGACATCGGCGCGCGGCTGATCGAGGCGCTGGCCAACGCCGACCCCCTCCCGGCCTCCGAGCTGCCGCCGCGCGAGGAGAAGGCGCCGGGGCTCGGGCGCGAGGGCGCGCTGATCGCCGACCTGCTGAAGCTCCTCCTCAAGATCCGCTCGCGCGAGAGCAATGTCGCGCCGCGGCTGATCGCGCGGGCCGAGGAGCTGGAGATGCTCGCCGCCGGCCGCCGCGAGGGGCTGCAGATCCTGGAGGGCTGGCGCTTCGACGAATTCGGCAGGGATGCGTTGGACCTGGTGGAGGGCCGCCTCGCCTTCACGGTGCGCGGCGGCCGGCTGGCGATGACGAAGACGGAGGCCGAAGCATGAAAACGGGACTTGCGCTTGCCGCGCTGCTGCTGATGGGGTGCACGACCATGGCGCCTGAAGAAGACGTGCCGGTGCACGGCGACACCGGCTACCGCTGCGACGCCGCGCGCGTCGCCGATCTGGTGGGCCGCCCGGCGACCGCCGAGCTGGGCGCCGAGGCGCTGCGCCGGAGCGGGGCGCGCAGCCTGCGCTGGATCAGGCCCGGCGACGTGGTGACGATGGAGTACCGGCCCGACCGGCTCAACATCCACC
>JALYHK010000045.1 GCA_030776605.1 Pseudomonadota bacterium | reverse complement strand
ATGCTGCGGTGAATGGCGCCCGGCACGCGGCGTATCGAGTCGCGGGGCAGGCCCAGCCGATTGAGAGGACGTGGGAAGGACCCTAGACTTTCGCCTCACCGGGAGGGGTTGATGTCAGTATCGCGTAGACAATTCATCGAGTGCGGAGCCGCCGCCGGAGCGGTCTGCCTGCTCAGCGGATCGACCGCTCTCGCCGCGGCCTTGGAAGACGGAGTGGTGCCCCAGGCGCGGCCACCGGCACGGGTCATGGTCGACCCGGTGGTCGACAGCCGCATCGTCGCGCGCGCCCGCGCATCCTTCGAGCGGCACCGCTCGCGGCTGCGCTACACCGATGTCGTCGGCATCGCCGATTTCTCAAAGCCTTCGAACCTGCCGCGCTTCTATCTGCTCGACACCGCCAGCGGCCGCGTGAGCTCGCATCTCGTCTCCCACGGCCGCGGCTCGGATCCGGCGCACAGCGGCTGGCTGCAGCGCTTCTCAAACCTCCACGGCTCCAACGCCTCGTCCGACGGCGGCTATCTCACCGGCGATTTCTACTACGGCCGCTACGGCCGCTCGATGCGGCTCTCCGGGCTCGATCCGAGCAACAGCAACGCCGAAGCCCGGGCGATCGTCGTCCACAGCGCCTGGTACGCCGAGCCCAATGTGGCCGTGGAACAGGGGCGGCTCGGCCGCAGCGAAGGCTGCTTCGCAATGTCGTACAGGAGCCTTCAGGAGGTCCTCGCGCGGCTCGGCCCGGGCCGCTTCCTCTACGCCGACAAGGTTTGAACCGGCCGGGGCAGCCGCCCCTCAGGCGGCGTTCAGCGCCCGCTTCACCGGCGCGTCGCGGCCGTAGATGTCGCGGTAGGTCACGATCTGCCCTTCGTCGGTCGCCGCGGCGGTGAAATAGGCGATGTAGACCGGCACCGGCTGAGCCAGCTGGGCGGAGCTGGTGCGGCCGGTCGCGATCGCCTGATCGATCTGCGGGCGCCCCCACTGCCCCGTCGGCGCGAGCAGCAGCGCGGCGAAATCGCGCACGTTCTGCGTCCGTATGCAGCCGTGGCTGAAGGCCCGCACGCCGCGGCTGAACAGATGCTGCGCCGGCGTGTCGTGCAGGTAGATGGCATGGTCGTTCGGCATCTCGATCTTCAACCGGCCGAGGGAATTGCCGGGGCCGGGCCGCTGCCGTACGGTGAGCTGGTTGCCGTGGCGCGTGACTTCGTAGTCCGACCCGAAGCGGCCGCCCATCTCGGCGATGATGCTCTGCGGCACGTGCCACCATGGGTTGAAGGTGACGGCGTGGATGGTGGCGTTGAGCTGCGGCGTCGGCGTGCGCACCGCGCCCACCACCGTCCGGTGGCGGGCGATCACCTGGCCGTTGTCGACGATCGCGGCGGTGAAGGCGGGCACGTTGACGATCACGTGCCGCGCGCCGAGGCTGCGCGGCATCCAGCGCCAACGCTCCATGTTGGTGCGGATGAGGTCGCGCCTCGCGGTGTCGCTTTCCGGGGTAATCGCGAGCGCCCGGCGCAGCCCGAGATATTGCGGATGGGTGGGCAGGAGCCCGTTCAACGCCTCGGCGATTCTGCCGTCGGCTACTGCGCTGGCCATCAGCAGGCGCTGCTGATTGCCGTCGATCTGGGTGTCGGCCATGTGCCAGTCGACCCGGCCGTCGCCGCGCACGAAGCCGCCGCTGAGATCCGCCGAGAGGCGCAGGAAGATGTCGGTCGCCGCCGCCGCCATCGCCGCTTCGTCGCGCTCCGCCAGGGCCGCGCGGAGCCGCTCGGGCCGGTAGGCTGCCGGGTCAAGCCCCTCGGCGGCCACCCCGTTGAGATAGGCGAGCAGGGCTTCGGCGGCCGGACGCGTCCAGACGGCGGCGGGGAGCGGCGCCACCGGCACCTGTATTGCCGGCTGCGCCTGGGCGAACGCCGCCGCCTCCATGGCCACGGGAGCCGTCGGCGAGGCGAGCAGAATCGCCAGCGACGAGAGGCGGAAGGGCTTGTGCATGCTCGGCTTCTTAATCGAAGATCGCGCTCTTCGCTAGCCTCGCCGGCACGGTTTTGAGCGGCCCGTGCGGGCCGAAGGGCCCGGCCCCGCGGCGGGGCCGGGCCTTGGGAGCGTCAGGCGCGCTCGGCGACGCCGGTGTTGCGGTGGACCCAGCCGAAATAGGCCGCGACCAGCGCGAGGGCGGCGTGCAGCCACACGTCGTTCCCGTAGAGCGGGACCAGGCCGAAAGTGGTGTTGAGGCCCTCGATCAGGCCCATCACCGCCAGCACGGCGTAGATGATCGCCACCGCGCGAGCGTAGCCGATCGAGCCGCCGAGGCTGCGCGATGCGGCGAGGCCCCACAGGCCGAAGACGATGTGGACGACGTTGTGCAGCAGGTTGATCGGAAATAGCCCCAGTAGATTCCCGTAATTCTGCGTCATCGTCACGTCGTGGCCCGCGTCGGCGGGTTGCACGAGCCCGGGGGATGAAGCCGGCGATGCCGACGAGGAGGAAGACGATGCCGAAAAGCAGCGCGAAAGTCCGGGTGCTCATTATGCTCTCCCTGTTGGTGTCGTTCGAACGCTCACTCGCCGCGAATCTACTGAAAGCCCGGAGGCGAGGCTAGTCATTTCGTAGCCGCAAGAACCAGCGGCCGCCGCCAGTCGTCAGCCGGTCCGGCGGCGAGGCGCGCGATCGCCGCCGCGATCTTGCCCCCGCCCGCGACCGACGGCTCGATCGGATTGGCATAATCCGCATCGTCGCAGCAGATGAGCCGCAGGTCGAGGAGCGGCAGCCCGCGCGCGAAGCCGGCGCGGGTGATGACGTCGTTGAACAGCGCCAGCGCCGCCTTGACGATCCTGTGCTCCGGCTCCGCGATGCGGGTGTCGTAGATCGTGCAGAGGGTCGTCGGCAGTCTTGGCGCGAGCACTTCCTCCAGCATCGCGAGATAATCGCGCGCGAACGCCTCCTGCGCCTCGGCGAGCAGCGACACGGCCTCGGCCACGCTGCGCGTCGGCGCGCCGAGCAGGTGTGCCGCGCTGAGCGCATCATTGCCGCCGACGCTCAGCACGAGATGCGTCGCATCGGCGGGGAGCCGCGCAAGCTGGGCCGCGACGCTGCGGGTGACGGCGCCGTCGACCGCGGCCAAAGTGGCGCGCCAGCCCGGCGGCAGCGCCTCGCGCAGCTGGCGCACCACGTCCGGGCCGCCGCCCACGTAGGCGCCGTTGTCGAAGATCGAATCGCCGACGAGAACGATATGGCCCATGCAACGGCTCCGGGGCTCCGGTCGCCCGCGAACGAACCAGCGGCCTCCCGGCTCCCGGCGCCGATTGCACGGCGCGCCGGCGCTGCGCGGCTCAAGGCATGTTGAAGTTGATCCCCTGGGCGAGCGGCAGGTCGCGGCCGTAGTTGATGGTGTTGGTCGCGCGGCGCATGTAGGCGCGCCAGGCGTCGGAGCCGCTCTCGCGGCCGCCGCCGGTTTCCTTCTCGCCGCCGAAGGCTCCCCCGATCTCGGCGCCCGACGGGCCGATGTTGACGTTGACGATGCCGCAGTCCGAGCCCGCGGCGGAGAGGAAGGCCTCGGCCTCGCGGATGTCGCTGGTGAAGATCGACGAGGCGAGGCCCTGCGGCGCGGCATTGTTGAGCGCGACCGCTTCATCGAGATCGCGATAGCGCATCGCGTAGAGGATCGGCGCGAACGTCTCCTCGAGCACAACGCCGCTCTGCTCCGGCATCTCGGCGAGGGCCGGCCGGACATAAAAGGCATCCGGAAACTCGTGCTGCAGCAGACGCTCGCCGCCTGCCGCCACGCCACCCTCGCCGCTCGCCCGATCGAGCGCCGTCTGCATCGCATCGTAAGCCGCGCCGTCGATCAGCGGCCCGACGAGGACGCCCTCCTCGAGCGGGTTGCCGACCGCGATCGCGCCCCAGATCTGCCGCAGCCGCGGCACCAGCGCGTCATAGAGGTCCTCGTGCACGATGAGGCGCCTCAGCGTCGTGCAACGCTGGCCGGCCGTCCCGACGGCGGCAAATGTGATCGCGCGCTCCGCCAGGGCCAGATCGGCGGAAGGAGCGACGACCATCGCGTTGTTGCCGCCGAGCTCGAGCAGGCTGCGCCCGAAGCGCTGCGCTACCCGCGGCGCGACCGCCCGTCCCATGCGGGTTGAGCCGGTGGCGGAAAGAAGCGCCACCCGAGGATTGTCGGCCAGCGCCTGGCCGGCCTCTGGGCCGCCGTGGACGAGCTGGCTGAGACCCGCAGGGGCATCGCCGAACCGCGCCGCCGCCCGCTCGAACAGCGCCTGGACGGCGACCGCGGCCAGCGGCGTCTTCTCGGAGGGCTTCCAGACGACGCTGTCGCCGCAGACGAAGGCGAGCGCGGCGTTCCACGACCAGACCGCGACGGGGAAGTTGAAGGCCGTGATCACGCCGACGACGCCGACCGGGTGCCACGTCTCCATCATCCGGTGGGCTGGCCGCTCGGTGGCGATGGTGAGGCCGTAGAGCTGGCGGGAGAGGCCGACGGCGAAGTCGCAGATGTCGATCATTTCCTGCACTTCGCCCAAAGCTTCGGCGAGGATTTTGCCCGCCTCGAGGCTGACCAGCCGGCCGAGCGCCTCCTTCTCCTCGCGCAGCACCTCGCCGAACAGCCGAACGAGCTCGCCGCGCCGCGGCGCCGGCACCACTCGCCAGGCGAGGAACGCCTTGTGCGCCCGCGCGACCGCTTCGCCGACATCGGCGGGCGAGGCGCTGCGGACGCGGGCCATCACGCGGCCGTCGATCGGCGAGCGAGCCTCGACGTCGCCGTCTGCGGCAAGCGCGGGATCGACGCCCAGACGAGACCAAAGGGCGGAGAACTCGGCGGCGGAGTCAACATCAGGCATGCCGCGCCTCCTGCCGGGAAACCGTGCCGCTGGGAAGGTCCGCGCTTCTATTCTGCAGGTGGGCGGCGACGGCGCGCAACGCTGGCCGCGACCTGCCACAGCAAAAGCACGGCGCCCGAGACGATTCCGCCGACGACGACGAACAGGAGCAGGGCGACGCTGAGGAGCGGGAGGAACAGCACGGCGAGATGACCAGGGCCGCCGAAGGCAAAAAAGGAGCGCAGCATAACGAGCACACCGCCGCCCCAGAGCAGCGCGAGCACGGCGAAGGCGCCGAGCTTCGTGTCTGGCTGCCGAGCGAGCATGAGGAGCAGGAGCGGCAGGCAAAGCGGCAGCGTGGCGATGAGGGCGAACAGCGGATCGCCCAAGCCGACAAGCAGCGCCAGCGCATAGGCCGCGACGGCCGCACAGCCGATCGGCACAAGGCGCTCCGTCTCGAGCATCGCGCGCGAGTTTGGCCGCACCGCAAGTGCGGCGCAAGCGAGTGAGCGGGCCAAAACCGCATCTCGATGGCGGCAGCGTCTGCGATCTATCTGCCAGCTGGGCGGCCGAGGCGGGCGATCAAAGCTTCCGCGGCCGCGGGGGCGCGGAGCTTGGCGCCGTCGATCATGAACATGAACACCTCGCGGCCGCCGTCGGCCCAGCTGCGCGCCAGCGCCGCCCAGCGGTCGAGCTCGGCCGGCGAATAGCCTTGCGGCTCCTCCTCGCGCATCCCCTTGAGCCGCGCATAGGCGAAGCGCTCGGCCGGCGCTTCGATGCGCGGCATTCCCGGTGCGTCGACCAGCGCGATCGCGACGCCTGCTTCGCGTGCGATCTCGACCAGCCGCGGATCGGCGAAGCTTTCGTGCCGCACCTCGAGCGCGTGCCGCAGCTCCGCTCCGTCCTGCTCGCGCGGCAGCAGAGCAAAAAAGGCGCGAAGCTCGTCCGGGTCGAAGCGCTTGGTCTCGGTGAGCTGCCACAGGATCGGGCCGAGCTTGTCGCCGAGCGCGGTCAGCCCTTGGCCGCAGAAGCGGGCGACCGCCTCGCCGCCGCCGCTGAGCTCCTTGCGGTTGCTGCAGAAGCGCGAGCCCTTGACCGCGAACCGAAAACCTTCCGGGACCGCTTCCTTCCAGCGCGCGAACAGCTCAGGCTTCTGGAGCTTGTAGAAGGTCGCGTTGATCTCGATCGCGCTGACCCGCCGGGCGGCGTATTCGAGCTGCTTCGCCCTGGGCAAGCCGGCCGGGTAGAAGCTCCCCCGCCAAGGCTCATAATCCCAGCCGCCGATGCCGACGCGGACCGGGCCGGCGCGATCGCCCACGCCGGCGCTACTTGTTCGTCCGCCCCTGCTCGCGGCTGACGCCGCCGGGGAGGCCCGCGTCGTTCTCGGTGTCGCCCTCGACGGTGTTGTCGCCCTCGATCAGCGACGCGTCCTCGGCCTTCTCGTGCGCGAAGATGCCCTTCGACTGGCCGATGCCGGGGTTGCTCTCGAGGTCGTCCTCGCGCTTCACCGGCTGCTCGTCGGGGGGAAGATGCTTGTTGCTCATGGATTCCTCCTTCGCGCCGTCAACGCGGCCGGCGCGGTCGGGCTCCGAGTGTCCACGAAAGGCGGTGGCCTAGCCGCGGCAAGATGCTAGATGGCTCCGCATGAGAATCCTTGCCGCTCTGTTCGCCCTCCTCGCCCTCGCCGCGCCCGCCGTCGCCGAAGCCCACCTGACCCGCGAGGAGCGCCGGATGGTCGAGGCGGTCGACCGCGAGACGGAGCGCTCGATCGCGCTGCTCGAGCGGCTGGTGAACCAGAACAGCGGCACTCTCAACCTGGAGGGCGTCGAGGCGGTGGGGCGGATGGTCGGCGCCGAGCTCGAGCCGCTCGGCTTCGATGTCCGCTGGGTCGACATGCGCGAGACCGGCCGCGCCGGACATTTGATTGCGAGGCATCGCGGGAACGGTTTCGGCAAGAGGATCCTGCTCATCGCCCATCTCGACACGGTGTTCGAGCCGGATTCGCCGTTCCAGAGCTTCCGCCGCGAAGGCGAGCGCGGCATCGGCCCCGGGGTCGGCGACGATAAGGGGGGGATCGTGGTCATCATCGCCGCGCTGCGCGCGATGCACGCCGCCGGCACGCTGCGCGACGCCGACATCATGGTCGTGCTCACCGGCGACGAGGAACGGCCCGGCTCGCCGGTCGAGGTCGCGCGCCGCGACCTCGTCGCGGCCGGCGAATGGGCGGACGTCGCGCTCGAATTCGAGAACCTGTCGCACGAGGACGGCCGCGAGTTCGGCACCATCGCCCGGCGCAGCTCGACCAGCTGGACCCTCACCGCCACCGGCCGCACCGGTCATTCGAGCGGGATCTTCTCCGAGGATCTCGGCTACGGCGCGATCTACGAGATGGCGCGGATCATAGACGCCTTCCGCCGCGAGCTGCCCGAACCCAATCTCACCTACAATGTCGGGGTGATCGCCGGCGGCACCCCCGCCGCCATCGACGATCAGGGGCTGGCCGTCACCGCCTCGGGCAAGACCAACATCGTAGCCGAGAGGGCGATCGCGCGCGGCGACATCCGCACGCTGACGCCGGAGCAGGAGGCGCGGGTGCGGGCGCGCATGCAGGCGATCGTCGCGCAGCACCTCCCCCACACCTCGGCCGAGCTGGTCTTCTCCGACGACGATTATCCGCCGATGCCGCCGACCGAGGGCAACCGCGCCGTGCTCGCGCGGCTCAACGCCGTGAACCGGGATCTCGGACTGCCCCAAATGGCGCCTTTCGACCCGGCGCGGCGCGGCGCGGCCGATTCGAGCTTCGTCGCCCACCTTGCCGACGTCCTCGCCGGCATCGGCGTCGCCGGCGGCCGTGCCCACGCCCCCGACGAGTGGATCTTCCTCGACAGCATCGCGCGCCAGGCGAAGCGCGCGGCGATCCTGATCACCAGGCTGTCTCGCGAACCGCGCGGCGACGGAGAACGGGGCTGATTCCAACGCGTGCGCCGGCGGCTCGAGGCTTGGCCGTCAGGAAATAGTCGAGCGACTTGTCGTCGGAAAGATGAAAGCCGGTCGCCGGCCCCCAGGAGAGGCCGGTGCAGTCGACGATCTCGAGGCCCGCGTCGCGGAGCAGCGCGCAGCTCTCCTCCGGGGTGAGGAACTTCTCCCAGTCGTGGGTGCCTCTGGGAAGCCGGCTGAGTCCCTCGCCCAGCACGACCAGCAGCAGCCGCGACGTCGCGGTGCGGTTCGGCGTCGACAGAATGAGGAGGCCGTCCGGCGCGAGGATGCGCGCGAGGCCGGCGACGAAGGCGCGGGGGTCGGCGACATGCTCCAGGACCTCCAGGCAGGTGACGAGGTCGAAGGGACCTTCGAGCGTCTCGACGC
>JALYHK010000044.1 GCA_030776605.1 Pseudomonadota bacterium | reverse complement strand
GGGCCGCGCGGAGCGGCGGTGCACTGGGCGGCGCACAATATCGGCATCGTGATGATGGTCGCGGGGCTCTTCACGACGCTGACCCGCGGCGCTGGTCTCTGGACGGCGCTGATCCCGCTCGGCGGCACCGTCATCATCCTCGCGACGCTTTGGCTGGCGGTGACGATCTGGCCGCTGCTCGGCCGCCGGCGGGGCGGCTAGCCCGGCGCTCAGGCGCAGAGCCGGCCGCCGGCGAGGTCGAGCGCGCGCATCGCGTCCTCGGCGGTGCCGCCGGTCTTCTCCAAGGTGACGCCTGCGAGGCGCGCGCCGGCGCCGCAATAATAGGAACAGCCGGCGGGGACCCCGGCTGGGAAGGTGACGCGGCCGTTCTCGATCCGCGCCTCTATCCGGCACGGCTCGTCGCCCGCCATGGTGAGGAGCAGCACGTCGCCCTGGCGAACGGCGACTCCGGCGCCGCTGCAGCTGTGGTCGCCCGTGCCCCAGACGACGAGGCCGAATCGCGAGTTGCCGGTGCCGCGGTCGATCACGCACATCTGGTTGCGCCGCTCGGCCGGGCCGCTTTCGTAAAGGCCGGTGAGATCGGCCGTCTGCACCGCCTGGACCGGCGCCGGCGGCGCGTCTCCGGAGGCAGTTCCCTGCTGCGGGGAGTCGGCATTGTTGACGCTGGCGGGCGGGCCGCAGCCGGCGAGCGCGACGGAGAGGAGGAATGCGGCTAACCTCATCGCCTCCACCAACCCGCGGCGGCGGCCAAGGTTCAGCGCCAAGCGCCGCGCTCCCACAGGACGATCCACACCAATTTCGCGCCGGAAGGGCGACAAAGCGGGTCTCGCTCCCTATATCCGGTGCGGGCAGGCAAGGTGTTCGAGCGGGCGAGTTCAGGCATGCTGACGACCAATCCATTCGAGGACGACAAGCTCCGGGAGGAATGCGGGGTGTTCGGCATTTGGGGCGCCGACACCGCCTCGGCGGTGACCGCGCTCGGCCTCCACGCGCTGCAGCATCGCGGCCAGGAAGCGGCCGGCATCACCAGCTGGGACGGCCGCACCTTCCACAGCCACCGCGCGATGGGCCATGTCGCAGGCAATTTCGACAAGGACGAGGTGATCCGCAGCCTCGCCGGCCGCGCCGCGATCGGCCATGTCCGCTACTCGACCACCGGCGAGACCGCTCTGCGCAACGTCCAGCCGCTGTTCGCCGAGCTGTCGTCGGGCGGCTTCGCGGTCGCTCACAACGGCAACATCTCCAATGCCCTGCGGCTGCGCCGCGAGCTCAACCGCCGCGGCTCGATCTTCCAGTCGACCTCGGACACCGAGGTGATCATCCACCTCGTCGCCACCTCCACCTACCGCACCCTCATCGACCGCTTCATCGACGCGCTGAAGCAGGTCGAGGGCGCCTACTCGCTCGTCTGCCTCACCGCCGAGGGGATGATCGCCTGCCGCGATCCGCTCGGAATCAGGCCGCTGGTGATGGGCAAGCTCGGCGACGCCTATATCTTCGCCTCGGAGACGGTGGCGCTCGACGTCATCGGCGCCACCTACCTGCGCTCGGTCGAGCCGGGCGAGCTGGTGATCGTCTCCGAGCAGGGGGTGCGCTCGCACCGGCCGTTCGCGGCGGGGCGGCCGCGGCCCTGCATCTTCGAGCATATCTATTTCTCGCGGCCCGACAGCATCCTCGACGGCGCTTCGGTCTACAACGTCAGGAAGGCGATCGGCGCCGAGCTGGCGCGCGAGGCGCCGGTCGAGGCGGACCTGGTCGTGCCGGTGCCCGATTCGGGAGTTCCGGCGGCGATCGGCTATGCGCAGGAGAGCGGGATCCCCTTCGAGCTCGGCATCATCCGCTCCCACTATGTCGGGCGGACCTTCATCCAGCCGTCCGACCAGGTCCGCCACCTCGGCGTGAAGCTGAAGCACAACGCCAATTCGGCGCTGATCCAGGGCAAGAAGCTCGTCCTGATCGACGATTCGATCGTGCGCGGCACGACCAGCCTCAAGATCGTCCAGATGCTCCGCGAGGCCGGCGCCCGGGAGGTCCACATGCGGATCGCCAGCCCCCCGACCCGGCACAGCTGCTTCTACGGAGTCGACACGCCCGAGCGGAAGAAGCTGCTCGCCGCTCAGATGAGCGTCGCCGAGATGAACGGCTACATCAAGGCGGACAGCCTCGCCTTCATCTCGATCGACGGCCTCTACCGGGCGCTGGGCGAGGACATGCGCGAGGAAGCCCAGCCGCAATATTGCGACGCCTGCTTCACCGGCGACTATCCGACCCGGCTCACTGACCAGGAGGACATGGAGCCGGTCGACCAGCTCGCCCTCCTCGCCGAGCGCTACGCCTGAGCGCGACGTCACCCTGAACCGGCGGAAGGCAGAATGGCAGGATTCCTCGACCGCCGACTCGCCCTCGTCACCGGCGCGAGCCGAGGCATCGGCGCCGCCACCGCCGAAGCGCTCGCCGCCGCAGGTGCGCATGTGGTCCTGACCGCGCGCACCGCCGAGGGGCTGGAAGCGGTCGAGGAGAAGATCCACGACGCGGGCGGCAGCGCGACCATCGCGCCGCTCGACCTCACCCAGGGCGACAGCATTGCCCGGCTGGCCGCGGCGGTCGCGGCGCGCTGGGATGCGCTAGATATCCTGATGCTCAACGCCGCGATGCTCGGCAGCCTCGCGCCCGTCGCGGCGATCGACGGCAAGGAGCTGGGCCGCCTCCTGACGCTCAACGTGGTCGCCCAGCAGGCGCTGATCGCCGCCTTCGATCCGCTGCTGAGGAAAAGCCAGGCGGGGCGGCTGCTCGCCGTCACCTCGAGCGTCGCGCGCCGGCCGCGCGCCTATTGGGGGGCCTACGGCGCTTCCAAGGCGGCGCTGGAGACCCTGGTGCTCGCTTATGGAGAGGAGGTGCGCAACACCAGCGCTGTCAGGGTCGCGATCGTCGATCCGGGCGCCACCCGCACCGCAATGCGCGCCCGCGCCTATCCCGGCGAGGACCCGGCCGAGGTCAAGCCGCCTGCCGCCGTCGCCGAGGCGGTGATCGACCTCCTCCGCCGCGACTTCAAGACCGGCGAGCGGCTCGAGGTCGGACGCTAGGACACAATGGCTCAACCCCTTTTACCAGCGTCACCTGCGCGACGTCGATGCCGCGGCCGCGGAAGCCGCCTTCGCAATACATGAGATAGTAGCGCCAGAGGCGGTGGAAGGGCTCGTCGAAGCCCGGCGGCAGCCGGTCCTCGAGGACCGCGCGGTCGTAGCGCTCGCGCCAGCGACGCAGCGTCTCGGCGTAATGGAGACCGTAGCCCTTGCGGTCGCGCCATTCGAAGCCCGCCGCTTCGGCGATCGCGCGGAAGCGCGCCTCGCTCACCAGCATGCCGCCGGGAAAGATGTAGGTCTGGATGAAATCGGCGCTCGCCGCATAAGCGTCGAACAGGCTCTCGCGGATCGAGATGAACTGCAGGCCGGCGCGGCCGCCGGGCTTGAGCAGCCGCGCGATGCTTTGGAGGTAGGACGGCCAATAGTCCTGCCCCACCGCCTCGGCCATCTCGACGCTGGCGACGACGTCGTAGCAGCCCTGCGCGTCACGATAGTCGATCAGCTCGATCGAGGCTCGCTCGCCGAGCCCGGCGCGGGCGAGGCGGGCGTCGGCATAGTCCTTCTGCGCCTGGGAGAGGGTGAGGCCGGTAACGTGCACGCCATAGTCGCGCGCCGCGATCTCCGCGAGGCCGCCCCAGCCGCAGCCGATGTCGAGCAGCCGCTGGCCGGGCCGAAGCTCGAGCCGGTCGAGCAGCAGCCGGACCTTCCGCGCCTGCGCCTGCTCGAGCGGCTCGTCGGCCGCGATCGGCTCGGCGAAGACCGCGCTCGAATAGGTCATGCTGTCGTCGAGCCATGCGCGGTAGAAGTCGTTGCCGAGGTCGTAATGCGCCTGGATGTTGCGCCGCGCCCGCGACCGGTCATTCTCCCGCAGCCGGTGGGCCATCCGGTTGGCTAGCCGGAACACTCCTTTGGCGCGGGCGACGTCGCCGAGGCTCTCCCCGTTGCGCATGAACAGGTCGAACAGCGGCACCGGATCGGGGCTCGACCACTCGCCCAGCGTCCACGCCTTGTACCAGCCGACCGAGCCCGAGCTCATCAGCCGCACCAGCGACCGCCAGCTGTGGAGCCGGACCACCGGCATCGGCCCGGGCGCACGGCCGCCGAGCAGCCGGCTGGTGCCGTCCGGAAGCGTCGCTTCAATGCCGCCCTCGGCCAGCGCGGAGTCGATGCGGTCGAGGATGCGGCCGAAGCCGCCGCCGAGCGCCCGCGCGAGCAGCCGCGCCGCAATTCCCCCGCCGGTCGCGAACCGGCGGTCGGCGGAGACGAGATGACGGCCGCGGGGCTGGTCGGTCATGTCATGCTCATTGGCAGAGGCGATTCTGACTGTCACCCCAGCGGAAGCTGGGGTCCAAAACTCCGGGAGACTGACCACCGCTTGGATGCCAGCATTCGCTGGCATGACTCAGATTTCGCGGGGCTCCTCGGCGACCTGCCAGCTCTGGCCCCTGGCGACCAGCGCCTGGAGGTCGGCGGCCTTGCCTCGCGCGGCGGCGGCGTTCTGCTCGGCGATGGCGCGCTCGAAGGTCGGGGCCGGATCGTCGTAGATGACTCCCAGCGCCATCGGAAAGGCGCCGAACGGCATGTCGACCAGCATATGGGCGACGGCTTTGTTGCGAGGATCGTGGACGATCACGCCCGCCGCCTGCCAGTCGCCGTCCGCCACCTCGACCACCTTGAGGTTGAGCGCCTCGCGGTCGAGGGTGATGCCCTTGGCGCCGCCGGCAAACAGCATCGGCTCGCCGGCCTGCAGCCAGAGCTGGTTGCCGGCATTCTCCTTGGCGGTGAAGGAGGCGAAGACGTCGTCGTTGTAGACGATGCAGTTCTGGAAGATCTCGACGAACGAGGCGCCCTTGTGCGCGTGGGCGGCCTTCAGCACCTCGACGAGGTTCTTGTGGACGTCGATGCCGCGGGCGACGAAGCGCGCGCCCGAGCCCAGCGCGAAGGCGCAGGGGCTGACCGAGCGGTCGACCGAGCCGTAGGGGGTCGAGGGGCTGCGCGTGCCGACCCGGCTGGTCGGCGAATATTGGCCCTTGGTGAGGCCGTAGATTTCGTTGTTGAACAGGAGGATCTGGCAGTCGAGGTTGCGCCTGAGGACGTGCATCGTGTGGTTGCCGCCGATCGACAGCGCGTCGCCGTCGCCGGTGACGATCCAGACGTCGAGCTCGGGATTGGCGAGTTTGATCCCGGTCGCAACGGTCGGCGCGCGGCCGTGGATCGTGTGGAAGCCGTAGGTGTCCATATAATAAGGAAAGCGGCTCGAGCAGCCGATGCCGGAGACGAAGACGGTCTTCGCCGGATCCGCGCCGAGCTCCGGCATCGTGCGCTGCACCGCTTTGAGCACCGCATAGTCGCCGCAGCCGGGGCACCAGCGCACCTCCTGGTCGGTGGCGAAATCCTTGGGGGTCATTTGGTCATCTCGTTCATCGGTTCACTGCCTGTAGAGGAGGTACCAGATCAGCGCGCAAACGATGACCAGGAGGAGGACGAGGCGAATGAGGCTCGGGCTGCTCATGAGCGGCTTCCCGCGGAAAGGAGGCTCCGACGGAGACCACCCCCACCGTTCGGGCTGAGCTTGTCGAAGCCGTGCCCTTTCTCCTCCGGCGGCACGGGGAAGAAGGACAGCCCTTCGACAGGCTCAGGGCGAACGGCGAAGGGCTTGGACCGCAGCGTGGTCATGACAGCGCCTCCTCGATCACCCCTTCGATCTCGGCGATCTTGAAGGGCTGGCCGGAGACCTTCGTCACCGGCCGCGCATCGACCAGATACTGGTCGCGAAGCACCGTCTTGAGCTGGCCCTTGTTCATCTCGGGAACGATGATCCGCTTATAGGAGCGCAGCAGGTCGCCAAGGTTTTTCGGCAGCGGCCAGATGTGGCGGATGTGGATGTGGCCGACATCGAGCCCGCGGCGGCGGGCGCGGCGGACCGCCTGGTGGATCGGCCCGAAGGTCGAGCCCCAGCCGACCACGACCAGCTTCCCGCCGGGCCCGCCGAGGCAGACGTCCTGCTCGGGGATCGAATCCGCCACCCCCAGCACCTTGCTCGCGCGGATGTCGGTCATCGCCTGGTGGTTCTCCGGGCCATAATCGATGTGCCCGGTGCCGACATTCTTCTCGATTCCGCCGATCCGGTGCGTGAGGCCGGGGGTGCCGGGGCGGATCCAGACGCGCGCGAGCCTTTCGTCCCGAGCATAGGGGTTGACCGCCTCCCCTTCCGCGGGAGGCTCATCGTGGAAGCGCACCGGGAACGGCTCGTAGCTGGCCATGTCCGGCACTTTCCAGGGCTCCGCGGCATTGGCGATATAGCCGTCCGTCAAGAGCATCACCGGCGTCATATACTGCGTGGCGATCCGGCATGCCTCGATCGCGCAGTCGAAGGCGTCGGCCGGCGAGCGGGCGGCGAGCACCGGCATCGGCGAATCGGCGTTGCGGCCGTAGACCGCCTGGTAGAGGTCCGATTGCTCGGTCTTGGTCGGAAGGCCCGTCGAGGGCCCGCCGCGCTGCGAGTTGACGATTACCAGCGGCAGCTCGGTCATGATCGCAAGGCCCATCGCCTCGGTCTTGAGCGCGATGCCGGGGCCCGAGGAGGAAGTGACGCCGAGGCTGCCGGCGAAGCTCGCGCCGATGGCGGCGCCGATCGCGGCAATCTCATCCTCGGCCTGGAAGGTGGTGACGCCATATTCCTTGAGGCGCGAGAGATGGTGGAGGATCGCCGAGGCGGGGGTGATCGGATAGCCGCCGAAGAACATCGGCAGGCCTGCCAGCCTGGCGCCGGCGACGAGGCCGAGCGAAATCGCCTCGGCGCCGGTGACGGTGCGGTAGAGCCCCGGCTCCGCGGGGGCCGGGTCGAGATGCTGCTGGCGGATCTGCCCGCCCATCTCGGCGGTCTCCCCATAGGCGTGGCCGGCGTTCAGCGCGGCGATGTTCGCCTCGGCGAGCTCGGGAGCCTTGGCGAACTTGGCCTTCAGCCATTCGACGATCGGCTGCCGGTCGCGGTCGAACATCCAGAGCGCGAGCCCCAGCGTCCACATGTTCTTGCAGCGCAGCGCCTCCTTGTTGCCGAGGCCGAAGGGCTTCACCGCGTCGAGCGTGAGCTGCGATATGTTGAAGGCGATCACCTGCCATTTGGCGAGGCTGTCGTCCTCGAGCGGGTTCACCTGATAGCCCGCTTTGGCGAGGTTGCGGGCGCCGAACTCGCCGCTGTCAGCGATGATCAACCCGCCCGGCTTCAGGTCGTCGACGTTCACCTTGAGCGCCGCCGGGTTCATCGCGATCAGCACGTCGGGCGCGTCGCCGGCGGTCTCGATCGCGCTCGAGCCGAAGTTGATCTGGAAGGCCGAGACGCCGAAGGTCGTCCCCTGCGGCGCGCGGATCTCGGCCGGGAAATCGGGGAAGGTCGCGAGATCGTTGCCCGCCAGCGCCGTCGAGAGCGTGAACTGTCCGCCGGTCAGCTGCATGCCGTCGCCGCTGTCGCCGGCGAAGCGCACCACGACCGATTCGGGCGGCGCGCCGCTGCGCGCTTCCTCGGGCGTTAAGAAATGGGCGGCTGTCGCCATCGAGCGGTGTCCTGCGGGCCTTCCTCAGCACTCTAGCCAGTGGAGGCACTCTCCCCAAGGTAGATATTCGAAGCGGGACTGCAATGCGCACTCCGGCACCCGCCGTTCGCGGCGGGGCCAAATGCTTGACCGGCGGGCGCAATCTGCTATGCGCCGCGCCCTGACCGGGAGGGTCCTGCCTCCCGATCACCGTCCGAGACAGCCGGTGGAGGCGCCCGCCTCCTTAATCCCCGGCCGAGACGGGGAAAGAGACTTTCCGGCCGCGCGTGCGATGCGGGCCGACTGCCGAAGCCGGTGCGGCTTCGGGCTCCTCTCCCCATCGGACAGACCGGCCTCGCGGCTCGCGCCGCCGGCCTTCGTGCGTCCGGCGGACGGTCCGCCGGACGGAGTTGGAGAGAAGCATGGATCGCGCTCAGAAAAGAGAGCTGGTCGCCGCGTTGAAGCGCACTTTCGAGGAAACCAGGGTGGTGGTGGTCACCCGCAACCACGGCCTCAGCGTCGCCCAGTCTTCCGCCTTGCGCGGGCGGATCCGCGAGGCCGGCGCCAAATATAAGGTGATCAAGAACCGGCTCGCTCTCATCGCCCTCGACGATACGCCTTACGCCCCGATCGGCACCATGCTGACCGGACCGACGGCCCTCGCGACTTCGGACGATCCCGTCGCGGCCGCCAAGGTGGTGGT
>JALYHK010000043.1:2772-8341 GCA_030776605.1 Pseudomonadota bacterium | reverse complement strand
CATCGACCCGGAGCCGCCGACCTGAGCCGAGGAGAGGGAAGGGACGGTGACATGGACGGTCACCCGCCCGTGGCGGAAGAAGCTCCCGTGGCCGCCGCGGCTGCCGATCCGGAGGTCGCCGTCCCGGACCTCGATCTCGAGCCGGTCGAGCAGCTCCTGCGGGCCTTCCGCCCGGACCGAGGGGGCGCCGCCGACGGCGACGTTCACCTCGTGGGAGCCGCCGAGCGAGACCGACTCGAACGCCCCGACGCGGAAGTCCCGCTGGACCGGCGGCCCTGCGGTCCTCTGCCCGCAGCCGCCGAGCACCGCCGCCGCAGCTGCGGCGACCAGCATCGTCTTGCGCATTTCCCGTGCCTCCCGTCGAACTGTGTTATGGTTCTAATACACGCGCTCTGCGGCCGACGCAACGAAAAAGGCGGCCCGTTTCCGGACCGCCTTTCGCTCCTCTTCCGAGGAAGGAAGCGCGTTCAGACCGCCGCCTTTTCCTTGTTGTAGACCGCGGCGGCCTTGTTGAGGATCTCGAGGATCTTTTCGAGCGCCTTAGGCTCGTCGACCTGCTCGACCGCGGCGAGCTCGCGCGCGAGCCGGCTGGAGGCGGCCTCGAAGATCTGCCGCTCCGAATAGCTCTGCTCGGGCTGATCGTCGGCGCGGAACAGGTCGCGGGTGACCTCGGCGATCGAGACGAGATCGCCCGAGTTGATCTTCGCTTCATATTCCTGCGCGCGCCGCGACCACATCGTGCGCTTGACCTTCGGCTTGCCCTTGAGCGTGGCGAGCGCCTCCTGCATCGTCTTGTCCGACGACAGCTTGCGCATGCCGACGCTCTCCGCCTTGTTGGTGGGGACGCGGAGGGTCATCTTTTCCTTTTCGAACCGGAGCACATAGAGCTCCAGCTGCATGCCCGCGATGTCGGTGCTCTGCAGCTCGACCACACGGCCGACGCCGTGCTTGGGGTACACAACGTAATCGCCAACGTCGAAGCTCAACGCCTTCGCTGCCATTCTATTCAACCTTCCCATGGAAATAGCCGCAAACCGTGCCGGATCGCATCCGCCCCAACGACGCTCCCAGACCTGGATGTGCGGCGATTCTCTTCAAGACCACCAGGAGCGGGAGCACGCGGCCTCCGCCTCGATACGAGGCCTTATACTCCAAAATGGTCCGAAATGCTAGCCTTTTGGATGAGCCGTGGCAGAGCGGCGGCGGCGGCCCTCGCAGTTGCCGGCCGGATCAGCGGTCCTCGTCGTCGTCGATCTCGTTCCAGATCACGACCGCACCGACCACGGCGAGCGCCAGCACCGCCACGGTGATGATGCCGCCGCCGGCGATGTTCTGCCTGGCGTTGCGCCCGGTGACCGGCACGTCGGCGACGAACAGCGTCGGCCGCTCCTCGCCGATCAGCCGCAGCTCGAGCGGCTCGGCGGTGACGATGCGGCCGTTCGGGGCCGACGTGCTGCGGTAATCATGGGTGGTCTGGAGCCTCAACCCGGCCTGGGCGCGGCCGCTGCGCGGGCCACCGAACGGGACGGCGAAATAGCCGCCCGCCGTGGCCCCGCTCCTGCGCTCGCCGCTGTCGAACTGCCATTGCGGCGCGGCGGCAATGCAGGGGCTCGCCGCGACGGCGGCAGCGGCGGCGATGGCGAGAGATTTGGCGAACATGCGCCCCTCCTCCTCAGGCGGCGCCGCTGCCGAGCGCCACCTTGAGCACCGAGAAGAGGCCGAAGGCGGCGGCGACGACGACCGCGAAATTGATCAGCACGATCAGGAAAAGCCTGTTGGCGGGATCGTGGACGTAATCCTCGACGATGACCTCCAGGCCGAGCTTGATGTGCCAGAAGGTCGCCACCACGAGCAGCAGCATCGGCACCGCCGCGAGCGGCGAGGCGAGCCACTCGACGATCATCTGATGATCGTAACTGGGCAGGCGCAGCAGCGAGACCAGCAGCCAGACGAACAGCAGCAGCGTCGCCAGCGAGGTCAGCCGCTCGATCCACCAATGGTGCGCCCCCTCGCGCGCCGAGCCTAGCCCCCGGACCCGCGCGAGCGGCGTCTCCTGCGCCTCGACGGCCTCGGCGGCGACGGGAACTTCGGTGGTCATAGCCAGTGCTCCCGGAGGATATAGGCCCACAGCGCTGCGGTCAGCACCAGCGCGCCGATCAACACCGCCAGGGACCAGAATTTGTTGGTGGAGAGCTCGTATCCGGCGCCGATGTCGAGCACGAAGTGGCGGATGCCCGAGAGCGTGTGCTGGAAGAAGGCCCAGGACAGGCCGACCGCGATCACGATCCCCGCCCAATGGGTCGCCCAGCCGGTGAAGCTCGCATAGGCCTCCGGGCCGGCGGCGAGCGCGTAGAGCCACCAGACGAGGACGGCGGCGCCGATCACGGCGAGCCCCGCGCCGCTGATCCGGTGGAGGATCGAGACGATCATGTGCGGGCCCCATTTCCAGACGGTGAGATGCGGGGAGAGGGGTCGGCTGGGATCGCGGTGCATCAAGGCCCCCTTTGCGGCTGATGCGCGCTTTTAGTGCAGACGCGCGCGGTTGCAAGCGCTCTGCCCCGAGATGGCTAACGGCAATTTAACCATTGCCTCCCTAACTGGCGCGCACAGACCGCAAGAAGGGGACGGGCGGGCATGGCGAGCAAGGCGGACAAAGGGGCGGTGGCGATCGCGGACAGGCTGAAGCTGTTCGATCCGGACGGCACGCTGGCCGACGATTGCCGCGAGATCTGGTCGCTGCTCGAGCCCGACGCCATCGCCGTCGGCCGGGCCTTCTGGCGCCACTATTTCAGCTCGCCCGAGGTTCCCTCCGACCTCGAGGAGGACAAGCTCGACGAACTCGCCCAGCGGATCATCCCCTACATGAAGACGCGCTACTCCGACGTCGGCGGCCAGCGCTGGGTCGACATGGTGCGCGACTATGTCGCCGCCGCCAGCGGCGCCGGCATCTCTCTCACCACCCTCTTCGCCAGCCTCGCCGCCGCCTCGTGCAAGGGCCAGGCGGTGATCGGCCGCCGGCTCGAGGGCGATCCCGAGCGGCAGGGCCGCCTCGCCGCCGCCTCGATCCGCGCGGCGCTGCTCGAGGTCGACGTCTACGCCGCCCATTTCGACCTGCTCCGCGCCGACGGCGAGCGCGAGCGCCGCCGCCTCCGCGCCGACGAGTTCAACGGCGAGATCATGACGGTGCTCGAAAAGACCGCCGCCGAAAGCCGTTCGCTGCGCAGCCAGGCCGCCGAGGCCTCGACCGCCGCGAGGGGGATGCTCGGCAAGACCAGCGAGGTCGCCGCGGCCGCGGAGCAGTCGGCGGTGGCGATGCGCGAGGCGGCGCAGACCGCGGCCGGGCTGATCATGGCGATCGAGGAGGCGCGCAGCGAGGTCGAGGTCGCAGCCGACGTCGCCACCCGCGCCGGCGGGCAGGCCGCCGACGCGGTCAAGGTCAGCCAAGCGCTCTCCGCCCATGTCGGGGCGATCGAATCGATCCTCGGCCTGATCCGCGAGATTGCCGGCCAGACCAACCTCCTCGCGCTCAACGCGACGATCGAGGCGGCGCGGGCAGGCGATGCCGGCCGCGGCTTCGCCGTCGTCGCGCAGGAAGTGAAGTCGCTCGCCAGCCAGACCGCGCGGGCGACCGACGACATCACCGCGAAGATCACCGCCATCCAGCAGGCGACGAAGCAGACCGTCGAGGCCAACGGCTCGATCCAACTCACCGTCGAGGAGGTGCAAAACTCGGCCGACCGCATCCGCCGGGCGATGGAGATGCAGGCCCAGACGGTAACGATGATCACCGCCGCGGTCGACGAAACCGCGCTCGCCGCCGATTCCATGTCCTCGACCATCGCCGCGATCCGCGCCGACACCGAGGCGGTCGCCGGCGAGATCGACGAGGTCGAGCGCAACTTCGGCCAGGTCGACGAGCAGATGGGGCAGTTCAAGAAGAGCGCCGGCCGCTTCGTCCAGGGCTTCGCCGCCTAGCGCGGCCGCCGGCTAGTCCGCCGCGCCTACGCCCGCGGCGCTCTTGCCGCCGCCCTTGCAACCTCCCGCGCCGGGCGTAATAGCAGGGCGACCAGAACGGGGGCGTCCATGCACCTTCTCCGCATCGATCGGGCCGGCGCCGGGGGCGCACTCTGATGGCCGCCGTCGCGGACCCGGCTTACAGGATCGTCGATCACGCCTATGACGTGGTCGTCGTCGGCGCCGGCGGCTCGGGGCTGCGCGCGACCATGGGGGCGGCCGAACAGGGGCTGAAGACCGCCTGCGTCACCAAGGTGTTCCCGACCCGCAGCCACACCGTCGCCGCCCAGGGCGGCATCGCCGCCAGTCTCGGCAACATGGGACCGGACCACTGGACCTGGCACATGTACGACACCGTCAAGGGCTCCGACTGGCTCGGCGACCAGGACGCGATCGAATATCTCTGCCGCGAGGCCCCCGCGGCGGTCTACGAGCTCGAGCATGCCGGCGTGCCGTTCAGCCGCACCACCGAGGGCAGGATCTACCAGCGCGCGTTCGGCGGCATGATGCAGAACATGGGCGCCGGCCCGCCCGCCCAGCGAACCTGCGCGGCGGCCGACCGCACCGGCCACGCCATGCTCCACGCGCTCTACCAGCAGAGCCTCAAGTACGACGCCGACTTCTTCGTCGAATATTTCGCGCTCGACCTGATCATGGACGGCGACGGCGCCTGCCGCGGCGTCGTCGCCTTGTGCATGGACGACGGCACCGTCCACCGCTTTCGCGCCCATGCCGTGGTGCTGGCGACCGGCGGCTACGGCCGCGCCTATTTCTCGGCGACCTCGGCCCACACCTGCACCGGCGACGGCAACGCCATGGTGCTTCGCGCCGGCCTGCCGTTGCAGGACATGGAATTCGTCCAGTTCCACCCGACGGGCATCTACGGCGTCGGCGTGCTGATCACCGAGGGCGCGCGCGGCGAGGGCGGCTACCTCACCAACTCCGAAGGCGAGCGCTTCATGGAGCGCTACGCCCCGTCCGCCAAGGACCTCGCCAGCCGCGACGTCGTCTCGCGCTCGATGGCGATGGAGATCCGCGAGGGGCGCGGCGTCGGCAGGGACAAGGACCATATCTGGCTCCACCTCGACCATATCGACGCCAGGATCCTCGCCGAGCGGCTGCCCGGCATCACCGAGACCGCCAAGACCTTCGCCGGCGTCGACCTCACCCGCCAGCCGGTGCCGGTGGTGCCGACCGTCCACTACAATATGGGCGGCATACCGACCAACTGGCGCGGCGAGGTGGTGACGGTGCGCGGCGGCGATCCCGACGCGGTCGTGCCAGGCCTGTTCGCGGTCGGCGAGGCGGCCTGCGTCTCGGTCCACGGCGCCAACCGGCTGGGCTCCAACAGCCTCATCGACCTCGTCGTCTTCGGCCGCGCCGCCGGCCACCGCCTCGGCGAGACGATCCGCCCCGGCACCGCGCTGCCCTCGCTCCCCAGGGGCGCCGAGGAGATGGCGCTCGCCCGCCTCGACCGCTTCCGCCACGCGAGCGGCGCCAGCCCGACCGCCGAGATCCGCAATCGCATGCAGCGCACCATGCAGGCCGACTGCGC
>JALYHK010000043.1:0-2762 GCA_030776605.1 Pseudomonadota bacterium | reverse complement strand
GAGCAGACCCTCGCCGAGGGCAAGGATCGGATCGACGAGGTCTATCGCGCCATGGCGGACGTGCGCACCACAGACCGCAGCCTGATCTGGAACACCGACCTCATGGAGACGCTCGAGCTCGACAACCTCCTCGCCCAGGCGGTGGTGACGATGCATTCGGCGGCCAACCGCAAGGAGAGCCGCGGCGCCCACATGCACGAGGACTATCCCGAGCGCGACGACGCCAACTGGATGAAGCACACCGCGGTCTGGTTCGAAGGCTGGGGCGGCGAGGGCGGCGGCGTCCGCATCGACTACCGGCCGGTCCACGACTACACCCTCAGCGACGACATCGCCTACATCGAGCCCAAGGCCCGGGTTTACTAAACCGCGTACCAAACCGCACCGCGACCAAACCCCGCGCGGGCACCGTTCGCGCCGAAGAGAGTCGCAACTAGGCCGCGATAAGAGCGACAAGCGCGAGCGCCAGCAGCACATGCCGGAGCCACGTGCCACCACTCAAGCTTGTTCCGGCGAGGGAGGCACGCGCGATCCCGGCCGGAGCTTCTTCTTGAACTGGATGAAAGCGGCATAGACGCCCCCGGCGGCGGCAATCAGCGCGGCCAGCGCGCCTAAGCTCTTCGCCCAGGACCCGAACTGCGTCTGCAGGCCTTCCGACGCTTCGAGAGACTGCTCGGCCGGATGGACGACCACCTCTACCTCCAATGCCCGGCGCAAGTGCCGGCCGACGTTCACGCGCGTTCCGTCCCGCTGCACCACCTGCGGCACGACAGTGACTTGGAGCCGTCGGCGCCCTTCGCGCTTCGGGATCACCTTCCACTGCCATTCCCATTCGCGCGAGGAGCCCAACGATGTCGGCTGCCAACCGGAGGGAGAGATGTCAAAGCCGTCGCCCGTCAGTCGGGCTGCCATGTAGGGCGTGGCGCCGATCCTCCGAGTCGCGCGCACGCTGCCGGGAGATGGCGCGCCGGGATGTTCGTCGGGGTGGCGCAGGAGCGCGGTAATCGTGGCTTCCCGGCCGCGATACATCCGGCCTGGCCCTTCGAGATCCAGATCGCGCTCCTGCGCCTCCATCTGCAGAGCGAACTCGCGGCACTCCCAAGCGGGGATGACGGTTGCGGTGAGCGGGCACGGCTCGCCGGGAGTGCCCTGCCCCTGCTGCCGCGTCGGCGGCGGGGTGGGTCCAGCGGCGGCTGTGGCGCCATCCATGTCCGGCGGCGCCTCGCCGGAGTTCCCGGCGGCCGCCGACGTATTGATGACATCGTCGTCCGAAAACTCAACCGGTTCGGCGCCCTCCGCCCACTCCCGAGGATGCGGAGCCGCGCCGACGACAACTGCCGCCGGAGGATCTATTTCGCCACCGCGGTTGCAGCTGCCGAGCGAAAGCAGCGAAAGCACCACGAGCAGCGCATGTTTCCCGTTCCCAACGTTCAATTCTCGTTCCCCCGCCCGACGCATCGGGTATGCAGAGTCTCAATTTTTATCACAGGGGCGGATGAGTAGCCATGTGCTTCTTTCGTGCTCGCGAGGAGTACTTGCGCCACCGCAGGGATAACTTGCGGTTGCTTGCTGTCAAGGCGTCGCTTCACGCCATCTGCGGCGTCCCCCACGCTCACCTCCCGTTCACCCGCATCCCGTACATTGCAGACAGGCGGCGAAATCCTATCTAAGGTGCCGTAGACAGACGCGCGTGGTGCGCGGCGGCCCCGGCATTACCCGGGGGTCCGGCGCAAGCACCGCTTTGATGGGATCGCGAGGATGGACAACAGGAACCCGCGCAACGACGGCGGCCCCGGCCCGGACAAGGATCCGAACGGCTCCGGCTCCTCCCCCTGGGTGAGGTCGCTGCTGATCTGGGTGGGCATCCTCTTGGGCCTCGTCCTCTTCGTCCAGATGGTCGAGGGCGGGCGCTCGGCGGCCGAGGGGCTGAGCTATTCGGAGTTCCTCCGCCGGGTCGACGAAGGCTCGGTCAAGCAGGTGGTGATCGGCAAGGAGACGATCTCCGGGCGCCTCTCGAACGGCGAGGCGTTCCAGACCCACAGCGTTCCCCAGGACCCCAATCTGGTGCCGCAGCTGAGGGAGCGCGGCGTCGAGTTCACCGGCCAGCCCGAGCAGCAGACCTCGGTGTGGCTGATCCTCCTCTACCAGTCGCTGCCGTTCCTGCTCATCCTCGGCATCGCCTTCTTCGTGATGCGCCAGATGCAGAAGAACGCCGGCTCCGGCGCGATGGGCTTCGGCAAGTCCAAGGCGCGGCTGCTCACCGAGAAGCACGGGCGCGTCACGTTCGACGACGTCGCCGGCATCGACGAGGCGCGCGAGGAGCTGCAGGAGATCGTCGAGTTCCTGAAGGACCCGACCAAGTTCGCCCGCCTCGGCGGCAAGATCCCGAAGGGCGCGCTGCTGGTCGGCTCGCCCGGCACCGGCAAGACCCTGCTCGCCCGCGCCATCGCCGGCGAGGCCAACGTCCCCTTCTTCACCATCTCGGGCTCCGACTTCGTCGAGATGTTCGTCGGCGTCGGCGCCAGCCGCGTGCGCGACATGTTCGAGCAGGCCAAGAAGAACGCGCCGTGCATCGTCTTCATCGACGAGATCGACGCGGTCGGCCGCCACCGCGGTGCCGGCCTCGGCAACGGCAACGACGAGCGCGAGCAGACGCTGAACCAGCTCCTCGTGGAGATGGACGGCTTCGAGGCGAACGAAGGCATCATCATCATCGCAGCGACCAACCGTCCGGACGTGCTCGACCCGGCGCTGCTCCGGCC
>JALYHK010000042.1 GCA_030776605.1 Pseudomonadota bacterium | reverse complement strand
GTCGGATACCGCGACGATGTTGAACGCATCGAGGTCGTATTGGCGGCCGTAGACCTCCTCGTCCCACTTCATCGCCGCCTTCAGCGACGCCATGGCGTGCGCGGTGCGCGGCAGGTCGCCCTCGCGCACCCAAATGGCGAGCGCGACGTCTCGGCCGGAGCGGGTGACGAAGCGGTCCCGATTGGCCACGAGCTCGCCCGCGACCAGCGCGAACAGGTAGCAAGGCTTGGGAAAGGGGTCGCGCCATTCGGCCCAGTGCCGGCCGCCGTCGAGGTCGCCCGAGCCGATCGGGTCTCCGTTCGAAAGCAGCACCGGATAGCGCGCCTTCTCGGCGGTCATCCTCACCCGGTATCGGCTGAGCACGTCCGGCCGGTCCGGGAAGGGCGTGATCCGGCGGAAGCCCTCCGCCTCGCACTGGGTGCAGAGGATGCCGCCGGATTCGTAGAGCCCCATCAGCTGCGTGTTGGCGCGCGGCGCGATCTCGACCTCGGTCTCGACGACGGCGCCCTGGCTGGGCACAGGCACGACAAGGGCGTTGCCGTCCATCGAGATATCGGCAGGCGCTCCGTCCACCCGGACCGCGCGCAGCTCCAGCGCCTCGGCGTCGAGGCGCAGCGGCGCGTCGTGCGCGCAGTTGCGTTCCACCTCGAGCCGCGCACGCACCACCGTCCGCTCCGCATCCAGGTCGACGTCCAGCGCGATCTCGGGCACCAGCCAGTCGGGCGGCCGATAGTCCTCGCGGCGGACCGCGGCCGGCGGCGCAGCCGCGGCGTGCTGGGCGTCTGGCATGGCGCGCATCTAGGCCGCGCTCGGCGGCGGCGCAATCGCGCGGTCCCGCTCGATGCGGTCGGCCGCGGCGATCAGCCCGACCAGCAGCCAGAGATGGCGCGCGTCCTCGAACGAGCCCGTCAGCCCTTGGTAGACGAAGGCGGAGAGGAAGCCGAGGCCGAGGGCGAGCCGCAGCGCGTTCGCTCCGTCCGGGGCGAGCCGCAGCGGCCCCGCCCGCCGCATTACGTGGACCGTCAGGGCAAGCAGCGCCGCAAGCCCGACGATCCCCGCCTGCGCGGCGATGTTGAGGAAGCTGTTATGGGCGTCGGCGAGCGTCTGGAGATGGCCCGAAGGGCTGAGGTACTGCACCAGCACCGGGTAGACGCCGATGCCGCGGCCGAGCAGCGGGTCGGCGGCGAACGCACGCACCGCGTCGATCCACAGCATCAGCCTGCCAGACGGAGCGATGGTCGCCTCGACCAGCGGCAGCTCGATCAGGAACGGGGCCGTCGGGTGCAGATAGGGCGTCACGGCGGCAGCGAGCAGGAACAGCAGTGCCGCGCCGGCGCCGGCGGCGAGCGCCAACCGGGCAAGAGCGCGCTGCCGCAGCGTCAGCCATAGCCATAGGCCGATGACGAGCGCGATCCCGCCGAGCCCGGGCGATATGGTGAAGGCGGCCGCCAGCAGGACTCCGGCGACCAGCCAAAGGAAGCTGCTTCTGCCGAGCCAGCCGAGCCGGCGCGCGGCCAGCAGCATCGCCAGCGAGACGCTGAGATAGTTGCACGCCATGTTGGCGTTGGCGAAGGTCATGCGCAGCCGCGGGTAATCGCCCGGCGGCAGCGTCCCGAGGTGGAAGCGGCTGTAGGCGAGGAGCGGGCTCTCCGGCGCGGCGAGGAACAGCAGGAGGCTCGCCGCCGCGACCAGGGCGACTATCGCGGTCCCGGCTAGCCACCAGCGCAGCAGCGCCTTCAGCCCCGCCGTGTCCCGCACCAGGTTGATCGCGAGCACCGGCAGCGCGACCAGGTAGAGCTGGGTGAGCATCTTAGCGGCGCTGGTCCGCGGCGCTTCCGAAGCCACCGCCGACGCGGCGACCGCGGCGAAATAGGCGGCGATCAACAGGTAGCTGCGGTCCCATATGAAGCGCGTGCGCCCGGCGGCGAGCGTCGCCGCCCAGGCGGCGGCAAGCGCCACGAACAGGAAATCCGCCGCGATCACGCGGTAGCCGAGCAGCGGCACCGACGGATTGGCCAGCGGGAGCGACAGCGCGAACAGACCGAGCAGGAGCTGCGGCGCGCGCACGATCGCGCCCTGCCGTGCCTCCTCACCGGGTGTAGCCGCGCTCATCCCGCTCCGTTTAGCCGAGCCGCGCCCCGCTGCGGAAGTTCATCCGATTCGCCCGCTGGGCAGAGACCGCCGCCACTGCCGGTGCGAGCTCACAGGTCAACCGGCCCAGCCGCAGGATAAGTGACGCGGCCTTCGGCGACCCGCGCGCCCCCGCTGAGCCTCGCCGGCTCCACCCGGTCCCTGCCCATCAGGTGGAACACGGCCTCGCCGCGGGCGAGCAGCCAGTCGGCGACGATCCGCCGATGGCAGCGCCACCACACCGCCTCGGAGCACATCATCGCCACCCGCCGCTCGCGCCCGAGGGCGATCAGCCGGTCGAGGCCGCGGCGGAAGTCGTCGGAGAGGGCGTGGTCCGCATAATTGTGGAAGCTGCGGTTCTCCCACCAGCCGTTGACCCCGGGCGGCATGTCGCGCGCGGCTTTCCTGAGGCCGCCGAGCTCGGCGATCCTGCTGTGGCCGATCTGGTACTCGGCGAGCGCGGCGGCGAGCGCCTCTTCGTTAAACTGGGGATTGGCGCGGGAGCGCGGGACGGTGCGGATATCGACCACCATGGTCACCGCGCCGACGCGCAGCAGCTCGACGAAGGCGGGGACCGTCCGCGTCGAGTGGCCGACGGTGAAGAAGGGGTGCGGCATCGGCTCGCCGCGGCCCGGTCAGTGCCCCTCGCCCGCCGCGTGGCTGTGCCCCTCGGTGGCGCCGTCGGAGCCGAGCTCCGCCTGCAGCCGCGCGAACTCCGCGGTGCTGGTCTGCGGCAGCCGCTTCACGAAGGCGGCGATGTGCCAGATCGTTTCGTCGCTCGCGGTGGTGCCGAACGACGGCATGCCGGTCATGCCGATGCCGTGCTTGACGATCCAGAACACTTCCTCGGTCGTCCATCTCGTCGCCGCCTCGGCGAGGTGGGGCGGCTGCGGCCGCATGCCCCGCGTCCACTCGTGCGGTTGGACGCCCGGGCCGCCGTGGCAGTGGACGCAATATTCGATGAACTCGCCCGCGCCGTGGCGGAGCTGCTCGGGCGTGACGGCGGGAGCCCTCAGGCCCTCGGCGCGTGCCGCCACCGAGCGCTGCAGCGCCGTGTCTATGCCCTCGCGGACGGCGCCGGGATGCGCTTGGCTGGCCGCGAAGTTGTAGGCGCCGGTCCAGATCGCGATCCCCACCGCGGCCGCGATCAGCAGCAGCGCGCTTGCCGCCCCAAGGAAGAAGTTGCGCATCCCCAAGCCTCCGTCATTGCAGGATCCAGGCTCTCCGGGCCAACGCCGGCGCGGCGGCGCCGTTCCGCCCGCGGCTTTCCCTCGGCCGCGCCAAACCCTATATCGCGGCCATGTCAGTCCGCCCCTGGCGCGACATCGCGCGCCGCCAGTCCCGTCAGATCATGGTCGGCACCGTGCCCGTCGGCGGCGGCGCGCCGGTGACCGTTCAGACGATGACCAATACGCCCACACCGGACGTGAAGGCCACAATCGATCAGATCCGGCGCTGCGAGGAAGCGGGCGCGGACATCATTCGCGTCTCTTGTCCAGACCAGGAGTCGACGCAGGCGCTTAGGCAGATCGTCCGCGCGGCGCGGGTGCCGATCGTCGCCGACATCCACTTCCACTACAGGCGCGCGCTCGAAGCCGCCGACGCCGGCGCCGCCTGCCTCAGGATCAATCCGGGCAATATCGGCTCGGACGCGCGCGTGGCGGAGGTGGTGCGGGCGGCCAAGGCCAGCGGCTGCGCGATCCGGATCGGCGTCAATGCCGGCTCGCTCGAGCGCGACCTGCTCGAGAAGTACGGCGAGCCATGCCCCGAGGCGCTGGTCGAAAGCGCGCTCGACCACATCCGCCTGCTCGAGGAGCACGACTTCCGCGAGTACAAGGTCGCGGTCAAAGCCTCCGACGTGTTCCTCGCCGTCGCCGCCTATCAGCAGCTCGCCGAGGCGGTCGACTGCCCGCTCCACCTCGGCATCACCGAGGCGGGCGGCCTCACCGCCGGGACCGTGAAAAGCGCGATCGGCATCGGCTCGCTGCTCTGGGCGGGGATCGGCGACACCATCCGGGTCTCGCTCTCGGCCGAGCCCGAGGAGGAGGTGCGGGTCGGCTATGAGATCCTGAAGGCGCTCGGCATCCGCAACCGCGGCGTGCGGGTCGTCTCCTGCCCGTCCTGCGCGCGCCAGGGCTTCGACGTGATCCGCACCGTCGAGGCGCTCGAGCAGCGGCTCGCCCACATCCGCACGCCGATGTCGCTGTCGGTGCTCGGCTGCGTCGTCAACGGCCCGGGCGAGGCGCGCGAGACCGACATCGGCATCACCGGCGGCGGCCAGGGCAAGCACATGGTCTACCTCTCCGGGATCACCGACCACCATGTCCGCGACGGGGAGATGATCGATCATATCGTCAGGCTCGTGGAGGCCAAGGCCGCCGAAATCGAAGCGGCGGCGCAGGCCGAAGCGGCTGAATAGGAAGTCCTGGCGGCGACGGACGGCGGGCCTCGCCGCGGGCGCGCCATCGGGTTCCGGTAGCGCATAGCGGCCCCTGCGCCCGCCGCCGCTGGTTTTTTGGGTCGATCGATCTTAGAAGGCTGCCATGCCGAGGACTGGCGAATCGGGCGCATTCGCAGAGGATTCAGGGGTGATGGGAAACCATCAGGGACTGGAGATCGTGCAGCGCTTCGTCGACGCGGCCGCTCCGGCGCGCTCGTTCGCCGATCTGCAGCCGCTCCTCGACGAGGCCACGCGCGCGCTCGGCTTCCACCATTACGCCATCGTCCACCACGTCCGCTTTGGCCGCCCGGTCGTCGGCGACGTTCGGCTCACCAACTATCCGCTCGAATGGCTGGCGGTCGTGCGGGAGCAGAGCAAGCTTGCCGATCCGGTGCTCCGCGCCGCGGAGCGGATGTCGAGCGGCTTCAAATGGGATCGGCTCGATTCGATCATGGCGATGACCCAGCCGGAGCGCCAGCACCTGAAGCGCGCCGCCGGTTACGAGATCGTGCAGGGCTTCACCGTCCCGAATCACGTTCCGGGCGAGGCCTTCGGTTCGTGCCACTTCATCGTCCGCGGCAGCGGCGCCTTCCCGGACCACTCCGTCTCGGCCGCCCAGGCGCTGGGCAACTTCGCCTTCGAGGCGGCGCGGCGCCTGCTCCGCGAGGCGGACGGCGAGCCGGAGCAATATGTCGAGCCGGCGCCCCTCTCGGAGCGGCAGCGGGAATGCCTGCTGTTCGTCGCCAAGGGCAAGAGCGACTCGGTCATCGCCCAGCTGCTCGACATCAAGCCCAAGACGGTCAACGAGCATATCGAAGCGGCGAAGCGACGCTATTGCGTCGCCACCCGCTCGCAGCTGGTGGTGAGAGCCCTGTTCCGAAGCGAGATCTGCTTCTCCGAGGTCATCGACTAGGAGAGGCGGCGCAGTGCGATACTCAGCGGCCGGCGGGGGCGGCAGTTCGGCCAATGGTACCAGCGCGGCGGATCGCGGTCGGCGAGCACCAGCTCGTGCTCGGCGAGCACCCATCTGAGCAGCGCCCGCACCTGCAGGTAGGCGAAGTTGGCCCCGAGGCAGCCGTGGGCGCCTCCGCCGAACGGCACGAAAGCGCATCTGTGCCGCGCGCGCGCCTGATCCGGGGCGAAGCGCGCGGGATCGTAGCGGTTCGGATCCGGGAAGATCGAGGGCATCAGGTGGGTCAGCATCGGATTGACGCCGGTGATCGTTCCCGCCGGGAAGGAATGCCCCGCGAACTCGAAGGGCTTGACCGCCCGCCGCCACAGCACCGGCGCCGCAGCGTTGAGGCGTAGCGCCTCCTTCACCGCCCATTCCGCCTTTTCGCAGCGGCCGACCTCGGCGAGCCTCATCCCCGCGGCATCGGGGATATGCGCGCACAGCTCCTCCCGGACCTCCCGCTGCCAGCCGGGATTCGCGGCGAGATAGTAGAGCGTCGAGACCGTGCCCGACGAGAGCGCGTCGAACGAGGCGGCGATCACGAAGGTGAGGTGCGAAACGATCTCCTCGTCGTCCAGCAGCCCCTCCTCGCGCATGCGCCAGAGGGCGGCGAGGAGGTCGCTGCGCTCCGGCGCCACTTGTTCGGCGAGCATCGGCCGGATCAGCCGCTCGACGTGCCCTCGCGCCCAGACCGCGCGCGCTTCGGCCGTGCCGGGGATCGGGACCGGCAATATCGCGATCGCGGAGCGCATCAGATAGCGGAAGGCGAGCAGGTCAGACCGGGTCGCGTCTTCCGATGCCCGGCCGAGGAAGGCGGAGTAGCCGTTGGCGAAGGTCAACTGCTGCGCCAGCTCGTAGACGTCGCGGGCGCGGCCTGACCAGGCGGGGAGCATGCGCTCGACGTTGGCCGAAAACACGCCGAGATAAGCTTCGAGCTGCTGCGCCTTGAAGGCCGAGGCGATCAGCTTGCGGTGCCACTGGTGGTTGGCGCCGTCGCGCAGCAGCAGCCCACCGTCGAAGTGGCGTCCGAAGACCGGTCTCCAGCCGCCTTCGGCGGCAAAGGTGCCGCTCTGGTCGAACAGGACCAGCTCGTTCGCCTCAGGACCGACCAGCTGCACGTTCCAGTTTCCGCAGGCGTAGAAGCGATGCACCGGGCCGTAGCGCTCGTACATGCAGCGGGCGAACCGATAGGGGTCGAGGACGGCCTCCGGCAGGACGCCGAAGATCGGCATGCCCTTCCGGCCCGGGACGGAGGAGAGCGCGCGCCCCCCCGCCCGCGGATAGTGGTGGCGCAGCACCGGCGGCTTTGGCTGTTGCGCGATGGGTGGCAGAACGTGGGCGGTCACTCGGCGGCTCCTTTTCCGTCCACGTCTAGCCCGTGCGCGGACGCGGGAGGCATCCGGTAGATACCGGGGTTCAATCGCTCGGCTGACGCGGCGAGTAAGGCGCCGTGGAGGATAGCGCATGATCGATTTGGTGCTCCCCGAGGCACGGCTCCGTTTCGCCAGTGCCATCATGGAGATGCATCACGACCGAAAGCAGGTGTTCGTCGACCGGCTGAAGTGGGACCTGCCGGTGCCCGGCAGCTGGCTCGAAGTCGATGATTTCGACAACGGATTGGCGGTCTACCTGCTCGCCCGCTGCCCGGAAGGGCATCACCTGGGGTCGGTGCGGGTCCTGCCGACCGTGCGGCCGCACATGCTCAGCGTCCTCTTCCCCGAACTGTGCGCGGGCGAGGTGCCGACCGGCGACGATGTGTGGGAAATCTCCCGACTTGTCACCAGCCCGGCGGGCGAGGGCGGCGGCTCCGTCGTGAAGGTTCACCGGCTGCTCGCGCTCGCACTCGCCGAGTTCGCGCAGCTCAACGGCATCCGGCGCTACACCCTCGTCGCCGAGGTGCACCGGGTGCCGGCGCTGCTTTCGATCGGCTGGCCGGTCAAGCCGCTCGGCCTGCCGGTGCCGGTCGGTGAGGAACAGCTCCAAGCGCTCCAGATCGAGCTCGGCCCCGAGGTGCTCGAAACGATGCGCCGCCGGCTACGCATCTTCGACAGCGTGCTGCGCGTGCCGGCCGACCAGCGGGAGGCGGCATGATGCCCGCTGCCGCCGCTCTTGCCGAAGATTCGGGAGAGGCGCTGGCGCGTGACCTGCGCCGCCACGGCTATTGCATCCTCCGCGGCATCGCCCCCGCCTCCAGCATCGAGGCGCTGGCGGCGGAGCTCGCCCCCACCTTCGCCCGCACGCCCTTCTGCCAAGGCTATTTCAACGGATATCGCACCAAGCGCTTCCACGGCCTCCTCAAGCGCTCCGGCGGTGCCGCGGCCCTCGTCCTTGACGGTACCGTGCTCGACCTCGCCGGACGCATGCTGCTGCCCCATTGCGAGACGCTGCAGCTCAACCTCACTCAGGCGATCGAAATCCATCCCGGCGAGCTCGCCCAGGTTCCCCATCGCGACGAGGGGATGTGGCCGGGCGAGAAGCGCGGCACCGAATATATGCTCAACGTGATCTGGCCGCTCGGCCGGTTCACGCGTGCCAACGGCGCGACCCGCATCTGGCCGGGCAGCAACCGCGATCGCGACGCAGCCGCCGCCGGGGATCCGGTCGCGCCCGAGCTTGCTCCCGGCGACGCCCTCGTCTTCCTCGGCTCGACGCTGCACGGAGCCGGCGCCAACCGCGCGGACGAAATCCGCCGCGGCATTCTCGTCAGCTACTGCCTGGGCTGGCTCAAGCCCTACGAGAACATGTGGCTCACCTATCCGCCGGAGGTGGCCCGCGGCTTCCCGCCGGAGCTCAGCCGGCTCGTCGGCTACTGTCAACACAAGCCGAACCTCGGCAATTACGACGGGCAGTGCCCCTCCATACTGC
>JALYHK010000041.1 GCA_030776605.1 Pseudomonadota bacterium | reverse complement strand
GGGGGCAGGCGAACCGCATCTCGGCGAACTTCAGCCGCCTCTCGCGCTCGGCATCTGTCTCGCCGGGCTTCGGCTGCCCCTCCGGGGCGGTATTCGCGCCCTCGTACCAATCGGCCGGATCCGCATCGTCGCCCAGCTGGGGGAGCATCAGGATTCGGACCGAAGGATCGGGCAGTCTATCTGTATCCAGCTCAAACAGGTCCGACAGGCCCGCCATCCCCGCGATCGGAGCGTCCCAACCCTTGGCGGCTGCCAAGGCATCGGCGGCCGTCACCCGATGTTCGGCAACTTCCCTCGCATCCTGGGCGTCAGGATGCGCTAGCCACAAAACACGGCGTTCCTCGAGCCACGCGAGAACATCAGATCCAAGCGCCGGATCCGGTACGGGATAGGGGGCCAGTTCCCGCACCGTTCCGTCCGGTGCCAGAAGCGTCTCCAACCTCACCCCGGCGGCGACATTCGAGACGATGTAGGGCCGGAAGCGGGCGCCCCGGACCGCGGCGAGGAAGGCTGCATACTGCTGCTGCGCGCCTTGATTGTCGTCGTCGTCGCTCGAGACGCTGAGGTGGAGCGACACGTGCAGGAGTGGGTGGCCGGCAGCGGAGACGAATGGTTCGACGGCCGTCGTGCAAACCACGGTGCTTCGATGGGTCATCCGCGCGCCCCGAGTATCTTTGCGCCGCGGCCTTGGATGGCCGGTGCCTCCTGGGTCCTACCGGAGCCGCCGCGGAGCTGGCGCTGCACGTTGCGGCGCACCTTGTAAGTGAAAAAGCGGGAAATCCGGACGCGGATGCTGACGGTGCCTTCGCCGTCGATCCGCCCGTCCTCCCGATAGGAGATGCGCAGCAACAGGCCGATATACACGTTGGCCAGGCCCGCCACGTCGACATTGCCGGCGATAAGCAGCACGACCGAAACTGTGAGCCCGCCGCCGCGCCGACTGCCGATAAGCTTGCGGTACGAAATGGCGACGCTGAGGGTGATGAACACCGACCCGCTGATCGGCCCGGCCGAGAAGCCGAGTGCGGCGGATCCGCCGGCCGCGGCTTCGACAATCACCATCAGCTCCTTGCTGAACGGGCGATATTGGCATTCGACCCACATGTAGCCGGTGCCGCCGATGACGAAGATGGAGAACAGGAACGGCAGCTCTGGCGAACTCAGAGCGAAACGGTTGGCGATGGAGAAATCCGGATAGGCGACAAGGCTGAACCGATTGGCGATCTGGATGTTGCTGACGCCGCTGGTGCCGAAGTTGAGGCTGAGCGGCGGCAGCGCGAACTCGTGTTCGACGCCCACCGGTATGCCACCCAGTTTGACGATGCGCAGCCCGCCCGCTTCTTCGGGGAAGATCGACCCGAAGGTATCCTGAATGAAGCGGAAGCTCGGGTTCAGCTTGATGTTCTTGGGATCGAACTCGACCTTCAGG
Organism: Pseudomonadota bacterium; assembly: GCA_030776605.1. GTDB lineage: Bacteria > Pseudomonadota > Alphaproteobacteria > Sphingomonadales > Sphingomonadaceae > Allosphingosinicella. The sequence goes on along the minus strand of JALYHK010000041.1, from coordinate 7,067 downwards.
CCGCTGTTGCGCTCATAGCGTATCGCAACCCTCCGCAGCGTCACCACCGACTGTCCGCCGACCACCGCGTCGACGTCCGTGACGAAGCTGGCCCGGCCGGTCTGCTCGACCCGGTCACTGTCCTTCGACGCTTCGAGGCGCACCATCCCCTTCATCCTGCCCGCCACGAAATCGAGCGCGAATGGCCCTTGGGTGAAGAGCGGCGTGCGGGCCGGCAGCGGCAGATCGACATCGACCTGCACCCAAGCCCGGAACTGCTTCTTGTCGAAATCGTGGGTGACGCGGATCGCATCTGAGGCCCCGCGCGGCAGCTTGATCTGGTCGAAAAGCCCGGCGAGGTTGAGCCCCCCGAAATTCTTGAACACGCGCGAGATGTCGAAATTCGACAGATCGTCCGGCAGCAGCCGGTCGCCGAGCCGGCTGACGGGAACGCTCAGGCCGAGTGCTTTCAGCTCATCGCCCAACCGACCGAACCAGGCTTCGGCCGGGGTGGTGTCGATGACCTTGTTGAGCTCCCCGTAGTAATAGCCGAGCCGATCCCGTGCGAAGTCCAGGTTCGGCAGGGAAGGGGCCGAAGCGGCGGCCGCATAGAGCCTCAGGATGTTGCTCGGCGCTGCAGACAATTTGCCGGAGGTGAGGTTGCCGGCCGCTTCGGTGACGCGGTCGGCATAGGCGTTGGCCTGCTCGAGAGTGCCGCGGAAAGCCGCTCCCACCGCATCCACATCCGCTGCCGCCGACTGGAGGAGCGCACGAAGCGCGGCGGCATTGCCAAGAGCGGCGTCGATCCTGGCGGCAAGCGCCGTCGCCTTCTCGAAATTGTCCCCGAGGGCGTCCTTGAGCTTTCGCTCCAGCGCCTCGCGCGCCGCGGCGAGGCTGCTGCCCAGGTCGTCGCAAGCGGTCTTGGCAAGGTTGCGCACTTCGTCGAGTGCCGAGGAGGCGTGTCTGTCGAGTTGATCGAGGCGGTGCTCGATAAGCTGCACCGCGTCGCGCAGGGCCCTGATAAGCTCCTGGCGGACCTCCTCGAGGGGGAGGTCTCGCAGGTCGACGCCATCGACCATTGTCTCGATCGCCGGCCGTATGACGGCATCCTCGATGATCTTCTTGATGGGCTCCGGCTTTGCTCGTGCTCTGACCTCAGCAAGTAGGCCTCGTGCCTCGTTCCCGTTCCTGTCGATCTCCTGGAATGCCGTCGCGGTCAGGTTCTGCGCCGCGGCGAGCATGGCCTCCAGCTCGGCACGAAGCGTCTTCACCCATTCGTCGATGCCCGCGCCCAACTTCTGGACCTGCTCCATGATCGGCCGAGCGCCGGCATAGAGAGCGTCCATCCCCTCGCCGACAAGCCGCGCCAGGTCGTCCGGGAGCTGTTCAAGGGCCGCTGTCGCACGCGCTTGATGCTGCTCAAGCGTGCGGGCGATTTCCTTGAGGCGCGCTTGAGCGTCGCTGAGCGCGTCCGCCAGTAAGTCCATCCGTTGGCTGGCCGCGCTCTGAGCAGCCTGGAGGCTCGCCCGGCTCACGGCGATGAGCTGCAGGGTGTCCGCAAGCGCGGCACTCAGCTCTGCGAGCGCCGCGGCATCACCGGCGGTCTGCGGTTGCGCCGCGTCCACCCTCGCCTTGATCGCCCGGCCCTGATCTTCAAGCTGCTTCAGGCCGCGGTCGATCACGAACCGGATCCGCGTCGGCGCCGTGCGACCTTCGTCCACGGTTTCCAACAGATTGGCGACGTTCTTGCCGAGAACCTCGCCTACCACTCTCGAGAGCTGCTGTGCGATGGCGTTCATGTCCGTTGCGAGGCGGCCCGTTGCATCGGCCGCCGCGCGGCGAACGTCGCTTCGCAACCCGTCCCGAACGGTCGCGAACATTTTGTCGATTTCTTGGATTCGGCTCAGCGACCACGGCTTGCTCTTGTCGTACGACGAGATTGCCGCATCCAATTCCCTCCCGGATTTCGTCAGGTGCTGCTGAACGTCGCGCTCCAGGTCTCGGACGATGGCGCGGGCGCGCGCAAGGCTCTCCTCGAGGCCGCCAATGCCGCTCTCCATGGCTGCGAAGCTCGGGTCCAGAGCGGCGCTCACCTCTTTCATCACCCGGTTGACGACCTTGTCCACAAGGTCCCGCCGCGGCGGGACCGGGAAGCCTATGTCGGAGAAATCTTCGGCCGCGGGTTCGGCAAGCCAGGACCGGACGACGTCAAGCACCAGCAGCTTCTTGCGCTGCAGTGACCGCGCGAAGTCGTCGACCATTCGACGGCAGTTGGGCTCGCCGCCCGCAGCGATGGCGGTGAGCGATTGCAGACCCTCCTCGGTCTTGCCGCGGAGATTTGTCAGCTGCCGGGACAAGTCGCGCGCACCGCGGTCGAGCTCCGCATTGCTCATCGTCGTAAGCGCGCGCACCCCCGCTTCGGTAAAAGCCGATTTGTGCCAATTTTGCGCTACCTCGAGCGCCTTCTCGACTGCGTCACGCGCTTCGGGCTGGGCCTGACTGGCCGTGGAACGAGCGAATGTGAGCGTCTCGAGCCCCGCATAGATCGGCTTTTCCCCGCGCTCGGCGTTCATCGTGGTGCGCCGGGCAGCGGCCGCGAGGCGCCAGGTGAAGGCGCGATGACCCCGCGGAATGCGGGCAGCGCCGGCTTTCCGCACGCCTTCGCCCTTTGGCTCGATCACCTCCGCCTGATCCGCGTGCTGCGGAGGGGGCAGATTGGGGTAGTCGACCCCGACCCGCGGCTGCCAACTATCCGTATCGATGGTGTCGGTCCGGGCTTCGGCGAAGAAATAGAGGAAGTCGGGGTCGAGGCAGTCCTGAGCCACCACTGGCTCATCCTCCTCACCTTCCGACGCGGTGACGAAGGCGATGTCAGGTCGGGGGTAGATTTGGGGGCTGACCTCGGCGGCGTGGCGGTTCCACAGGGGGATCCTCCATCCCCAGCCTCCCAAATCTTCGCTCCACGCGCTGTCGACGTTGATGATGGCCGAATTGAACCGCACCGCCCGCAAGAAGCCGGCGCTATCGGTCGGCCCGCTGCTGATGTCGGGGAAGCGCCGCTCGGGCTGGAGCAGCTCGATGTATTCGCTTACCTTGCGCAACACCGGGCGGCGTGTGCGCTTCTGGTCACCCTCGTCGCCCGCAGGCGCGAATTGCGGCGGGATGTTGGTAGTGCGCTCGTAGACGACGACGTGCTTCGCCCTGTGCCAGAATACCGAGATGCGGCCGATGATTTCAATGCGGTGCCGCTGAACATGGCCGTTGCGGGTTTGCGAGATGATCGCCAGCTGGCCGCCAAGGAACTCGGCACGCTGGTCGGCGTCACCGCCGGTCGGCGAAAGCGCGATATGTTGGATCGAGCCGCCCTTGGAGGCGGGCTGTTCGACGATGTAGTCACCGAAATTGCGCGACTCGATGGGCCACAGCGCGCCGCCCATGAGGCCATGGTCCCTGATGCGCGGCCCCGACGCGTTGCCGGTTTTCATCCCGCTCAGCGCTGGCGCGTGAACGGCCGTGTCGCGTAGCGCGAAGGAGACGCCGGTCGAAAAGCGCCCGGGCGCCAGCGGCGTCGTCGCCGCGGGGTCCCGCATCCAGAATTCCAGCCGCTCCGGACGCCGCCTCATGGCGAGGCGCAGCGCGTTCCATTCCTTCCCCATGGTGCCGGTTGCGGTCTCGTCCCAGGGGCCGGGTGGCTGGCCGAGCAGCGCGCCGATCTCGGCCACTCTCGCGGTCCGCGCCGGCCCTGCCTCGCGCGAGGTGTCGATCCCCACCGACAGGCCGTAGAGGAATTCGCCGCGGAACCCGGCAAGGGCGACGCCAAGGCCGAGCTCGCCCCGGCCGTTCCACAGCTTTTCGGTAGCCCATTCGGGAAGCTCGTAGGCGCGCTCGACGTCCCCCGGCTGTACCCAGATCTCGCTAGAGGGGGTCAGTCTGAACTGGACGGCGCGGTGGCGAAGGACGCCGTCCGCTCCGTCGTCGATATAGGGACGAACGACGCCGCCTGCCGGTGTGCTCTTGCTCGGTGGGTCGTGGAGTTCGAGCCGGCGCGGCTTGTCCATCGACTCCCCGACCGACTGCGGCGGAAACGCATAGCGATAGAAGGGCCCCACGATCTTGAACGTCCAGTCGCGCTTCCAGCTGTCATATTCTGCGACGATGCCCAAATCCTGTCCGCCCCTGTCGGAAAGCGGCTGCGAGCGGACCCGGGTGATCGCAAACGGCTGTTCCGAAAGGACGACATAGTCGCCGCGGCCGCGCGCGTCGGGGCTGAGATCCAGGAGCGAGGCCCGCAACTGTCGATCGCGGTCCGGCGCGACCTCCTCGTGCGCGTCGAGGCGAAAGGCCGCGCTCTGCGCGTTTGTACCCGCGGCGGCGGAGTCCAGCGGGATCAGCAGCGGCACGGGCGCCTGTTGCGATCCGGACCGCGAAGGCTCGATCGCAATCGGTGTCACGCGCGCGATCAGGAGCCTCAGGGAGATCCGCAGGTCGCAGAGCCAATACCATTCGCTGTCCCGGGGCCTGCTCGTTGCCTTGAGCTGGAGCGGCTGGCGCGCATTGAAGCTCCAACGGCTGGCCTCCTGATTGTCCAGGATCGGAATCAACGGCTGGAAGATCAGCCCGCCCAGCCGGGCCGGCTCCGGCTTTCGCGCGGCCGCGCGCGACAGGCCGGGGCGTAGCGCGAAGGTGAATAGTGCGCTCCGCTCGGACTGGCCTCTGTACGCAACAGCGTCATGCTCGATCAAGACGGGCTGCGCCGGAAGTGACGGAGCGAAGCTGGGCAGCATAAGAGACGCTTCCAGTGCGCGGCGCTCCTCGCCCGGCAAGGGCGCTCCCCCGGGCGGCCAGAGCGTTACTCGGAACCGCGCATAGGGCCAGGATCCATCACCCTGCTTCGTCGTCTGCCAGTCGATACGGGCAATATCCCCGACGCCCTGATCATGGGGCAGAGTGGCGAACTCCGCCTTGAAGCTTGCGCAATAAGCCAGCCGGAAGGTCTGGTTCTCAAACCGAAGGTCGGGCAGGAGAGACTGGGGCTGACTTGCGTCAACATGGCTAAGATCGAGCCGCGCTAGGCGCATCGCCCTGACCGATCGATCGAATATATCCTCGACCGTCGGGCTGCCGGGCTCGTCCCCGATCGTCGAGAGCGCCGCCTGCCCGGTGCCGGCCTCAACCCGCCCGGCCACCCCTAGGGTCACTCGTACCTTTGCCTCCGTTCGGCCCGGCGTGCGGGAGGATGCCGCGGTAACGGCCGCCCAAACTTCTTTCGTATCCACCAACCGATATTCGATCGCGAGCTCTACCAGCAGGTCGGGGGCGGCCGTCCGCAACATCGTCCCCGGGCTTTCGGGCAGGGCGAGTTCCAGGAGCGGCCGACGTGAGAGGGCGCCGTTGATGGCGAAATCGCCGCCCGAATGATCGTTGTTGGTCAGGTTCGCGTTGAGCGATGAGCGGAAGCGGATGACGGTCCGCTTTGGGTCGCCGTCATCATCGAAATAGATGCTGTTGCGGGCTTCGCCCCCTGTCCGTTCTTCGGGTCGTCCGTCGACCCCCGGCATCGGCGGTGCGCACAGGGTGAAACGCTCCTCGAATCCCGCGCGGATAGGCGTGAGCTTCCGGATCACGTCATCGAAGTAGCGTTTCGTCTTGCTCGGCCAGAAGGCGTCGCGTGCCCGCCTTTGGCGATCAGGATCGTCGATGTCGCTACCGCTGCCGGCCCGACGCGGAATGTAGAGCGCCTCCGATCCACCGTCCGTCCTGCAGAAGCCGAAGCCGCCGAGATGCACCGCGTTGAGCCGAGGCCGGACGCTTTTGAGTTCTTGTGCGGCGTCGCTTGTGACGCCGTTGGCGACGCCCGCCTGAATCGTGTCGACGGAGAGCGGTTCAGCACCCCAGCCATCAGGACGCGCCGGCCAATAGCGCGCACGGAACGGAAAGGCGTAGCTGGCGTAGCGCTCATTGACCGACTGAGCGGCTGGCGTGGGCAGCGCGATCGACAATGTAAGGCTGGAGCCGTCGCGCCTCGGCTCATCATCGCCGGCGCCGACCAGCACCTCGCTCCAGCAGTGTTTCCGGCCGCTGTTGAACTGACGCGCAAGCAGCCAGCGGGAACGCGGTTCGTCCGCCGCCGAAGCGCCGCGCCCCCGGGCGAACTGCTCGAGCACTGCGGCGCCGCGGAAGCGCAGCCCGGCCCGTCCGCGCCAAATGCCCGGCGCCACCGCCAGACTGAAGGCGGCGATCGCCCCCGGCGCTCCCGCCGCGCTGAGGGCGCTGCGCAAATCGGCTGTCGCCAAATTGTGCGGCGGAGGGAGCAGGTCGATGACGTCCTGCCCGGCGTCCGATAGCGCTTTCGGTACCCAGCGAATGCACGGTATCCAGCCCTGGGGCGTATCCAGGCGGTAAAGCTCGACGTAGCCAGACTGCCAGCTCGGATCCTCGTCCGATGGTGGCGGCCAATCGGGAAGATCACTTTCAGGCAGCGGCGGCCAGGCGAACTTGCCGTAGATCCGCATCGCAGGATGTGCGGTTGTGACTGGGTCGGACATCAGATCGGAACTCCGTGGCCGTGCGGGCGGCGTCGAGGAATCGGCGTGGCTACAGAGTTAATTCGACGTCGATCACCGCTCCCTTCGCGACCAGGAAAGGCCCCCAGGTTTGCGAATAATCAGGCGAGAGCCCGACACCGTCACGTTCCAACCGGATCGCATATTCATGGTCGCCGGGAACCGAATAGCCGGCAATGGTTGGGAAGCGCGTGGCATCCTGCAGAAACCAGCGGAGGAAGCCCCCAGGCGAGGTTTTTCCGACTATCATTCCGACCAGCTTATATGGCTCCCCGTCGCCGCTCAGCATCACGCGGACAGGCGTCGAGTCATGCGGATTGCTGCGCTTCAGCCGCACCGCGAGCCACGCGCGGTCCGGCGCCGGCTTCGGTGTGACCTCTTCGGTCCGCGTGACCCGCCGGAAGCCTAGCGCCACGAGGAGATTGTTCACGCCTGCGCTGCCCCCCGCGACGACCATAGCGGTGACAAGATACCCGATGCTCAGCCAAGACTCATCTGTGGCACCGCCGGTCACTACAGTCGTGG
>JALYHK010000040.1:7218-8577 GCA_030776605.1 Pseudomonadota bacterium | reverse complement strand
CGGTCCAGACTCCTCCCGAATATCTCCCCCCGCCGCTGCTGGAGGCGGAGAACGCCTGGCACCTCGACCTATCGACCGGCGGCCGCGTCACCATCCAGCTGCGCCCCGACGTCGCGCCCCAGCACGTCGAGCGCATCCGCACCCTCACACGGCGCGGCTTCTACGACGGCCTCACCTTCCACCGGGTCATCGAGGGCTTCATGGCCCAGGGCGGCGATCCGGCGGGGACCGGCGCAGGCGGGTCGGACCTTCCCGACCTCGCCGCCGAGTTCAACGGGCTGCCGCACATGCGCGGCGCGGTCGCCATGGCCCGGGCACAGGACCCGAACAGCGCCAACAGCCAATTCTACATCATGTTCGCTCCGCGCCTGACGCTCGATCGGCAGTACACCGTGTTCGGCCGCGTGGTCTCGGGCATGAGCTTCGTCGATGCGATCGAGCGCGGCGAGCCGCCCGCGAACCCGAGCCGAGTCGTCCGCGCCTCGATCGGCTCCGACAACGTGCCGCCGCTGCCCGCGGAGCAACTGCGCGCCGCCGCGCGGCCGTCAACGCCGCTCGTCGTGCCGGCCCCGGACGTCGTTTCTCCCCCCCGCTAGGTGCGCGTCGACCTCTTCGACTTCGACCTGCCGCCCGACCGCATCGCGCTGAGGCCTGCCAGCCCGCGCGACTCCGCCCGGCTGCTCGCGGTGCGCGGCGGCCGCCTTTCCGACCACCTCGTCTCCGACCTCCCGCGTCTGCTGCGCGCCGGCGACACGCTCGTCTTCAACGACACACGTGTCATTCCCGCCCAACTCGAAGGCCGCCGCGGGAAAGCGCGGGTCGGGGCGACGCTGCACAAGCGCGAGAGCCCCCGCGGGTGGCGGGCGTTCCTTCGCAACGCCAAGCGCGTCCGCGAGGGCGACCGGATCGACTTTGCCGCCGGGGTCGCCGCGGTTGCCAGCGCGAAAGGGGCGGACGGCTCCGTTCTGCTCACCTTCACGGGCGAAGAGCCGGTCGAGCTTTTGCTCGAGCGCGCGGGCCGGATGCCGCTTCCGCCCTATGTCGCCGGCCGCCGCCACGCCGACGCGCGCGACGCGGACGACTATCAGACCATGTTCGCCCGGGAGAAAGGGGCGGTCGCCGCGCCCACCGCCGCGCTCCACTTCACTCCGCGGCTGATCGAGGGGCTCGCCGCCGCCGGGATCGGTCACGAGACGCTGACGCTGCATGTCGGCGCCGGCACCTTCCTGCCGGTCAAGGCCGAAGACACGGAGGCCCACGTGATGCACAGCGAGTGGGGACGGGTAGCGGCGGAGACCGCAGAGCGCCTCAACGCCGCCCGCGCGGCGGGCGGGCGCGTGATCGCGGTCGGCACGACGT
>JALYHK010000040.1:0-7208 GCA_030776605.1 Pseudomonadota bacterium | reverse complement strand
TCGCTCCGCCTCCTCGAAAGCGCTGCCGGCGAAGACGGCACGATCTGCCCGTTCGAGGGCGAGACCGACATCTTCATCACCCCCGGCTACGGATTCCGCGCCGTGGACGGCCTCCTCACCAACTTCCACCTGCCGCGCTCGACCCTGTTCATGCTGGTCTCCGCGCTGATGGGGCTGGATACGATGAAGGCAGCCTATGCCCATGCTATCGAGAACGGCTATCGTTTCTACTCCTACGGCGATGCCACTCTGCTGATTCCAGGGACCTGAAGAAAGGACGAGTTCATGCGCCTGCTCCTGCTCCCCCTCGCCTTGTTTCTCGCTGCCGCGGCTCCGGTGGATGAGGCGCGCCAGCTGATGGAAGCGGGGCGCGAGCAGGAGGCTTTCGCGCTGATCGAGCGCGCCGCCGCGGTCGGCGACCTCGACGCGATCGACTATCTCGCCTGGTTCTATGACGAAGGCATTGTCGTCGCGCAGGACCGCGTCCGCGCCGCCACCCTCTATCGTCGTGCCGCCGAGGCCGGCCAGCGGCATGCGCAATGGCGGCTCGGTGTGATGCTGGACCTGGGGGAGGGCGTTCGCTCGGATCCGGCGGAGGCGGTCCAGTGGTTCCGCCGCGCGGCCGCACAGGGCAGCCCTCGTGCCCATACCAGCCTCGCCGTCATGTACGCGACCGGCCGCGGCGTGCGCCGCGACTTCGCAGAGGCGATGCGGCTTTATCGCCAGGCGGCGCGCCTGGGCGACTCGCACGGCTTCTACGGGGTCGGCGTGCTCTATGCCCGCGGTGAAGGCGTTCCGCCCGATCCGGCTGAGGCGCTCGCATGGTTTGCAGTCTCGGCGGCGTTGGGGAACGCCGAGGCGCAGGCGGCGATCGGGCGCTTCGATATCTCCCCGAAGGAGAGCGCGCGCGCCGTCGCCCGGGCCAACCAGATCGCACGCGAGTTCGGGAGCGACGTCCGAATCGAACATCGGGACGAGGATCGCGAGGCGGTGCCGGTCGTCTGACGCGCCTTGCTTGGCTCTCGGGCGCGGTTAAGGCGCGTCCATGCCCCCGCGCTTCGCCTTCACCATTTCCGCCAGCGACGGCCGCGCGCGCACCGGCACGATCGCGATGCGCGGCGGCGAGATCCGCACGCCTGCGTTCATGCCGGTGGGGACGGCGGCGACGGTCAAAGCGATGAAGCCGGCGGACGTGCGCGCCTCCGGCGCCGACATCATCCTGGGCAACACCTATCATCTGATGCTTCGCCCCGGCGCCGAGCGGGTGGCGCGTCTGGGCGGCCTGCACTCGTTCATGGGCTGGGACCGGCCGATCCTCACCGACTCGGGCGGCTACCAGGTAATGAGCCTTGCCGAGCTGGCCGGGGTCTCGGAAGAGGGAGTCGCGTTCTCGAGCCATATCGACGGCAGTCGCCACATGCTGACCCCGGAGCGCTCGATCGAGGTCCAGCGGCTGCTTGGCGCCGACATTGTCATGGCCTTCGACGAGCTCGTTCCGACCACTGCGCCGCGCGAGCGGCAGCAAGCGGCGATGGAACGATCCATGCGCTGGGCGAAGCGCTCGCGCGATGCGTTCGACGGCGACGGCGGCCATGCCGAGCGCGCTGCGCTGTTCGGAATCCAGCAGGGCGCGCTCGACGAGGATCTGCGCCGCGCCTCGGCCGAGCGACTGATCGAGATCGGCTTCGACGGCTATGCGATCGGCGGCCTTGCCGTCGGCGAGGGGCAGGAGGAGATGCTGCGCGTGCTCAATTTCGCCGCGCCGATGCTTCCGGAGGACCGGCCGCGCTACCTAATGGGCGTCGGCAAGCCGGACGATATGGTCGGCGCGGTGGAGCGCGGGATCGACATGTTCGACTGCGTGCTGCCGACCCGCTCCGGCCGCACCGGTCAGGCGTTTACCGCCTACGGGCCAATCAACATCAAGAACGCGCGCTTTGCCGAGGATCCCGGCCCGCTCGACCCCGCCTGCGCCTGCCCGGTCTGCGCCACCTGGAGCCGCGCCTACCTGCACCATCTCGTCCGCTCCGGCGAGATTCTCGGCGCGATGCTGATGACCGAGCACAATCTCTGGCTCTACCAGCAGCTGATGGCGGAGCTGCGTGCAGCGATTTCGGAATGTCGGCTCGAGGAGTTCGCGCAAGCTTTCCGCCGCAGCTACAAGCAAGCGGGCGAGCCGGGCTGCTGAGGACGCGCGCCGCCGCCGCCGTTGCGCCGCGGCGCGGCTGTGATACCCTCGGCGCGCGGGGCGGCGAGTCGGCGTTCAGGTTTGCCGGCGAGGGGGTTTGCGTCAGGCCCGTGCTCGCGCCGGCGAAAATTCCGCCGAAAAGGGGTAACCGCATGCCGATCCGACGCACCATCTGCCTCATAGCGGCGGCTCTCTTTCCTGCCGCATCGGCGGCTGAGCGGCCATCCTCCGTTGCGCGCGATCCGCTGAGCCATGAGTTCCGGATCGAGATGGTCCGCGGCTTCATCTTCAATCCCTGGACCCTCTCCAACGATCCCGTCGAGCTGCGCTCCTATCGCGGCCACGGCATCGTCGACGGCTCCTTCGTCGCGCCGACGCTCCGGGTGCGGCCCGGCGAGACGCTCCGGGTCCGGCTCGACAACCGCCTGCCGCCATGCAGCGAAGCGCAGCTCCGCGAAGGCCGCTGCTTCAACGACACCAACCTCCACACCCACGGCCTCTGGGTTTCCCCCGCAGGCAACAGCGACAACGTCCTCGTCTCGATCCGTCCGGGCAGCCGCTTCCAGTATGAGTACAGCATCCCGGCTGACCATCCCGCCGGCACCTTCTGGTACCACCCGCACCGGCACGGCTCCGGCTATGTCCAGGTCGGCAGCGGCATGGCGGGCGCGCTGATCGTCACCGGCGACCGGCTTCCGACGGCGGAGCGCCCCGGCGACATCGATATCCTGCTGCGCGATCGCCACGGCCCCTTTGCCGAGCGGGTCCTGCTGTTCCAGCAGATCCAATATGGCTGCCTCGACGCCGCCGGCGCGATTCAAGGCAGACGGGAGGGCGGCCTATTCGTGCGCCCCTGGAGCTGCCCTGCTGGGCAGCCCGGGCGCGTCGAAACCCCGGACCAGGACGAGGACTGGCGCTTCTCCGGCCGCTTCACCGGCATCAATGGGCAAATCCAGCCGCAGCTCGACGGCGCGCGTGCCGGCCGGTTCGAGCGCTGGCGGCTCGTCCATGCAGGCACTCGGGAGCCGATTCACCTGCGCCTCTATCGGCTGGCGGAGGGCGCGACTGATCTCCGCTCCGTCCGGGCGGGGGAGCAGGCGGCGTGGATGTCTCGCTACTGCCAGGGCGAGCCGCTGACGCTGTGGCAGATCGCGCTCGACGGCCTCACCCGGTCAAGCGTCCGGAGAACCGACGAGGCGGTCCTGTTCCCGGGGGACCGCATGGACGTGGTCACCTATTTCCCGGAGGCCGGGCGCTACTGCGTCGTGCAGGACACCAGCCGGCGCGGCGTCGGAGGCTCACACCCCTGGCGGCCCGGCGGCGAACACGATCCGTCGCGGATGCTCGGAGTCCTCGAGGTGCAGCGCGGCGACCGCGCCGCGGCGGACCCGTCGGCTCTGCTCGAGGCGAGGCTCGTCGCCGCGGCCGAACAAGCGCTCGCCAGCCGAACTCATGGGGCGGTGCGCCAGCGCGTGGTCGGGGAGCTCCGCGACGGAATGCGGCTCGACGCCTTCGTCTGGCATCCCACTATCCGAGAAACGGAGGTCACCGGTTACCGCGAGGCGGTGCTCAACGTCCTCGCGCCGCCCGCCACGCGCGAGGGCGCCCTATTCTTCCACATGAATGGACAACCCTACGACCATGGGCGCATCGACGCGATGCTGCCCCTCGGCGGCGTCGAGCAATGGCATGTGCTCAGCGTCTTGGGCGGACATCCGATGCATATCCACGTCAACCCGTTCCAGATCGTGTCGATCGTCGATGCGCAGGGCCGGGACGTGACCGATCCGAACGGCCCAGCTTTCGATCCGGATTATGCAGGGCTAATCGGTGAGTGGAAGGATACCATCTTCGTCAAGGAAGGGCACCGCGCCATCTTCCGCACGCGCTATGAGCGCTTCGTCGGAGACTTCGTGATCCACTGCCACATCCTGTTCCACGGCGATCACGGGATGATGCAGAACCTGCGCATCTACATGCCCGAGACCCCCATAGCCGCGCCGCATCACTAGAAGCCGCGCGACGATCGAGCCGCCGTTGCACCAGGGGTCGCCGACGCTGAAACTCGCATTAGTGGGGGCCCACGCGCGTTCCAACACCGACCACTGCCACGAGCCTCAGCTGCCGAACCCCTGGTTCAGGAATCCGGGTACGGGGCCGTTCCAGCCCTCGTCCGCCGGCTCTAGCTCTCGCTCCTGCTGGATCGGCTTTTCCGGACGCGTCTTTTCCTTGCGGGGTTTGTCGCCAGCGTCGTGATCAAGAGCCGGCTTGTGGTCGCGCTTGCGCCCTTCGCCGCGCTGCTCGCCACGCGGCTTGCGGTCCGGCTTTGCGGCTCTCGCGGGGCGGTCGGCCTCCTCGGACGGTTCCCGGCGCTTCGGCTCGAGCTCGCCGCCAACGTCCATCGGCTGGATGCTTGCGCCGGTGAGCTTCTCGATATTCTCGACCGCTTCGGCGTCGGCGCTGGTCGCCAGGGTGATGGCCGTGCCGGTCTTGCCGGCGCGGCCGGTGCGGCCGATGCGATGGACGTAATCGTCCGGATGCCAGGGCACGTCATAATTGAAGATGTGGCTGACGCCCTTGATGTCGAGACCGCGGGCCGCGACGTCGGAGGCGACGAGGATATTGATCTCCTCCGCCTTGAACCGCTCCAGCTCCCTGATCCGCTCCGGCTGCTCCATGTCGCCGTGGATCTGCCCGACGTTGAGGCCGCCGCGGCGGAGGCTGGTTGCGAGCTCGCGCACCGTCGTCTTGCGGTTGCAGAAGACGATCGCGGTCTTGACTTCCGGCGAGCGCAGCAGGCCGGCGAGGACGTCGCGCTTTTTGCGCGCGTCGACCCGGAGCATACGCTGGTCGATCAGCTCGCTGGCGGTGGCGGGCCGCGCCACCTCGATCGCCTTGGGGCTCGAAAGGAAGCGATCGGCCAGCTTCTTGATCGGCGCCGGCATCGTCGCCGAGAAGAGCAGCGTCTGCCGCTGCGCGGGCAGCTTGGTGCAGATCTCCTCGATATCCGGGATAAAGCCCATGTCGAGCATCCGGTCGGCCTCGTCGATGACGAGAAGGCTGCAGCCGGTGAGTAGGATATTGCCGCGGCCGAACAGGTCCATCAGCCGCCCGGGCGTGGCGATCAGCACGTCCACGCCCCTTTCCAGCGCCTTCTGCTGGTCTCCCATCGAGACGCCGCCGATCAGCAGCGCCATCGAGAGCTTGTGGTGCTTGCCGTATTTTTCGAAATTCTCGGCGACCTGCATCGCCAGCTCCCGCGTCGGCTCGAGGATCAGCGAGCGCGGCATGCGCGCGCGGCTGCGGCCCTGGGCGAGGATGTCGATCATCGGCAGCACGAAGCCGGCGGTCTTGCCGGTGCCGGTCTGGGCGATGCCGATGATGTCGCGGCCCATCAGCACCGAGGGAATCGCCTGACGCTGGATCGGAGTCGGCTCCGTGTAGCCGGACTCGGTTACGGCGCGGAGCAATTCGTCGGAAAGGCCGAGATCGGCAAAGCTCATGGAATGTCCGGGAATTAGCGCTGTTTTCGCGATCGTCTCTGACTCGCCGGGGCGGCTTGTGCCCAGCCGCCCGTCGTTGTCAAGGAAGCTTAGGGCCGCACCGGGGTGAGGCTGCGGAACTGGTCGATCTCGCACTGGCCGCCCATCCGCGATCGGATGGCGTCGCGATCGGCGCAGATCAGACCGTCCTCGGTACCGCTGATGTAGAAGCCCTGATAGAAGTCGAGGCCGGGGCAACTGCGGTCGAGGCGGGCGCGCACGCGGCTGTTGTCGCGAAGGATCAGATCGACGCTGTTGCGCCCGAGCAGAGTGGCGCCGAGCACCGAGCGGACCGGGACGCAACGCGGCCCGCGGCCCTCGCGCCACTCGATCAGCGACGCCCCCGCCGCCGGCACCTGCCGACCCCGCGGCACCCTGAGGATGATCTGCTGACGGACCGTCACCTGCGCGAACTGCATCTCGCCGGCCGGCGCCTCGTCGGCGGCTCCGCCGAGCAGGAGCAACATCAGCGCGGCGGCGCTTGCCAGGATCATCGCTGAGGCTCCATCGCCGCCGCCATCCCCTCCCGCGCTTGAACATGCGATTAATTTGCGCGCCGCACCACCGCGCTCTACGCTCGCCGGGCAGCCGCCAATGCCGAACCCGCCTCCGCCTCGACTGCTCGCCACCCTCGCGGATCTGCTGGGGCCGAAGGGCTTCACCGCCGACAAGGCGGTGATGGAGCCTTGGCTCACCGACTGGCGCGGCCGCTACCGGGGCGCCGCGGCGGCGGTGCTCTCGCCCGCGACGGCGCACGACGTCGCCGAGATCGTCCGCCTCTGCGCCGCCGACGGAGTCCCTCTCGTTCCGCAAGGCGGCAACACGTCGATGGTCGGCGGCGCCACCCCGGACGCGAGCGGACGCTCGCTGCTGCTGTCGCTGCGGCGGATGAACCGCATCCGCTCGGTCGATCCCGAAGCGGGCATGGCGGTATGCGAAGCCGGCGTGATCCTTGCCGATCTCCACTCCGCCGCCGGGGAGGTGGGGCGGCGATTCCCGCTGTCGCTCGGCGCCAAGGGCTCGGCGACCGTCGGCGGGCTCGTTTCGACCAATGCCGGTGGAACGCAAGTGCTTCGCTTCGGCACGATGCGCGGCCTGGTGCAGGGGCTCGAGGCGGTGCTCCCCGACGCCTCCCTCTATGAGGGGCTGGCACCGCTCAGGAAGGACAATCGCGGCTATGACATTCGGCAGCTCCTGATCGGTGCCGAGGGGACGCTGGGCGTCGTCACCGCGGCCAGCCTCAGGCTCGTTCCCGCCGCCGCGGCGCGCGCCGCCGCCTGGGTCGGGCTCGCCTCGCCCGAACAAGGGCTCAGGCTCTTGCGCCGACTCGAGCGGAGCCTCGGCGAAGCGGTGGAAAGCTTCGAGATCGTCCCGAAGAGCGCCCTCGATCTCGTCATCGCCCACATCCCCGGCACACGCGCGCCGCTCGGCCGCGCGCATCGCTGGAACGCGCTGGTCGAGGCGGTCGGCGCCGAGGC
>JALYHK010000039.1 GCA_030776605.1 Pseudomonadota bacterium | reverse complement strand
GTGCAGGCGCACGGCGGCGCCGGCGTCAGCCAGGATTTCGAGCTGGCCAAGGCATGGGCCGCGATCCGCACCCTCCGCCTCGCCGACGGCCCCGACGAAGTCCACAACCGCGCGATCGCGCGGATCGAGTTCTCGAAGCATGCCGGCTAAAAGAGCCTCGGTCCGCGAAACTCCGTTCGGTCCGAGCGAAGTCGAGGACCGGTGCCGAGCGAAGCCGAGGCCATTCTTCTTCCGGGGCGCCCGGCTTCTCGCTCCGCTCGAAGACGGTTCTCGACTTGGCTCGACCCGAACGGGTCTCTCATGAAAGCGGCCGTCTTGCACCAGCCGGGCACGCCCCTCGCGATCGAGGACGTCGCCGTCGCCGCGCCCGGCCCGCGCGAAATCCTCATCCGCACCGCCGCCTGCGGCGCCTGCCACTCCGATCTCCACTTCGTCGACGGCGCCTATCCGACCCCGCTCCCGGCAATCCCCGGCCACGAGGCCGCCGGAGTCGTCGAGACGGTCGGGAGCGACGTCACCGCCGTCAAGCCGGGCGACCATGTCGTCTGCTGCTTCTCCGCCTTTTGCGGCCGCTGCGAGTTCTGCGTCACCGGCCGGCTATCGCTTTGCGTCGACGCCTCGACCAAGCGGCGGAAGACCGAGCCGCCGCGGCTCGCGCTGGATGGCACGGCGGTCCACCAGCTCCTCAACGTCGCGGGCTTCGCCGAAATGCTGCTCGTCCACGAGAACGGGGCGGTGGCCATCGATCGCGACATGCCGTTCGACCGTGCCGCGCTGATGGGCTGCGCGGTCGTCAACCGGCGCGGGGGCCGTGTTCAACACCGCCGGCGTCAGGCCCGGCGAGGACGTCGCGGTGATCGGCTGCGGCGGGATCGGCCTTGCCGCGATCAATGCCGCGAGGATCGCCGGCGCCCGCCGTGTCGTCGCGATCGACCCGGTCGCGGCCAAGCGCGCCCTGGCCGAGCGGCTCGGCGCCACCGACGGCTTCGCGCCCGGCGAGGAAAGGCTGCGGGAGCAGGTGGTCGAGCTCACAAAGGGCGGGGTCCACCATGCGATCGAGGCGGTGGGGAGGATTTCCACGGGCGAGCTCGCACTGTCCCTGCTCCGCCGCGGCGGCACCGCGACGATCGTCGGTATGATGCCGCTCAGGGAGAAGCTCGGCATGAGCGCGATGGACCTGCTCGCCGAGAAGAAGCTGCAAGGCTCGCTGATGGGCTCGAACCGCTTCCCGCTCGACATCCCGCGGCTGGTCGGCTTCTACCTTGCCGGCCGGCTCGACCTTGACAGCCTGGTCGCCGAGCGGATCGGGCTCCGGGACGTCAACGATGCGATGGAGAAGCTGCGCAGCGGCGAGAGCACGCGTTCGGTGGTGGTGTTCGACTAGGCCGTGCCCCGGCGAAAGCCGGGGCCCAGTCGAAAGCGACTTGGGTTCCGACCTTCGCAGGAACACGAAAAGAGGAGTGGAAATGTCTCTATTCGATCTCACCGGCAAGGTCGCCGTCATCACCGGGTCGTCGCGCGGCATCGGCCGGGCGATCGCCGAGGCGCTGGCCGATCACGGCGCCAAGGTGGTGATCTCGAGCCGCAAGGAGGAGGCCTGCCGCGAGGCCGCCGATGCGATCAACGCCCGACATCCCGGTGCGGCGATCGTCGTCCCCGCCTCCATCTCGTCCAAGGAGCAGCTCCGGCACCTGGTCGACGAGACGCGGGCGCAGCTCGGGCCGATCGCCGTCCTGATCTGCAACGCCGCCTCCAACCCTTATTATGGGCCGATGGCCGGCATCTCGGACGAGCAGTTCCGCAAGATCCTCGACAACAACGTAATTGCCAACCACTGGCTGATCCAGATGGTCGCGCCCGAGATGATCGAGCGCCGCGAAGGCTCGATCGTCATCGTCAGCTCGATCGGCGGCCTCAAGGCCTCGCCGGTGATCGGCGCCTACAACATCTCGAAGGCCGCCGATTTCCAGCTCGCCCGCAACCTCGCCGCCGAGTTCGGCCCGCACCAGGTCCGCGTCAACTGCATCGCACCGGGCCTGATCCGTACCGACTTCGCCCGCGCCCTCTGGGAGAATCCCGACACGCTCAAGATGGTGACCATGCACACGCCGATGCAGCGCATCGGCGAGCCCGAGGAGATCGCCGGCGCCGCCGTCTTCCTGGCCAGCCGCGCCTCGACCTTCATGACCGGCCAGGCGATCGTCATCGACGGCGGCAGCACGATCGGGGTCGGGCTGTGACTCCTGCACGTGCGAAAGCAGGAGCCCAGCCCCAGCTCAGCTTCTGGGTTCCTGCTTTCGCAGGAACAGGGGGAGGATGATGTGAGCCAGCGTCTCGCCAACAAAGTCGCAATCGTCACCGGCGCAGCCTCGGGCATCGGCAAGGCGGCCGCCGGCTTGTTCCGCGCCGAGGGCGCGCAGGTGATCGCCGCCGACGTCGCCGAGGCCGAAGGCATCGTTGCCGCCGACGCGGGCTCTGAGGAAGACGTCCACGCCCTCGTCGACCGCGCCCTCTCCGATCAGGGCGGCCTCGACATCTTCTTCGCCAATGCCGGTATTTCGGGCGGCCTCGCCTCGATCTTCGAGCAGACGCCGGAGGACTGGCAGGAGATCCTCCGGGTCAACCTGATCGGCCCGTGGCTCGCCATCAAGCATGCCGGGCCGGCGATGAAGGAGCGCGGCGGCGGCTCGATCGTCTGCACCGCCAGCGTCGCGGGCATGCGCGCCGGCGCCGGCGGCCCCGCCTATTCCGCCTCCAAGGCCGGCGTGATCCGCCTCGTCCAGGTCGCCGCCACCCAGCTCTGCGGCGCGAACATCCGCGTCAACGCCATCTGCCCGGGCCTGATCGAAACCGGAATGACGCGGGGCCTCTACGAAATGGCCCGCGCCGCCGGCAAGGAGGACCGGATCGGCCACCTCAACCCGCTGAAGCGCGGCGGCGAGGCCGACGAGATCGCCCGCGCCGCCCTCTTCCTTGCTTCGGACGAAAGCTCCTACGTCAACGGCCACGCGCTCGTAGTCGACGGCGGCCTCAGCGCGTCCCACCCCTACAACCGCCAGGGCTGGGGAATCACCTCCGCGTAAGGCCCGCTACCTCCACCGCGCGCCGGGCTTCCTCACATATTCGCTATAGACATAGCCCCAGGGCATCGCGAGCGGCACCAAAACGACGCCTATCAGGCAGTCGACGGCGGTCTGGAACGTGCGCTCGTCCATCCGGCCGCTGGTCCAGAGCGGCAGCGCCACCAGCAGAAGCCACATCGCTTTCCACAGCAGCTCCCACAGAAGCACCGGCAGCATCTGCAGCGGGTAGCGGATGCCGAGCGCGCAGAGGATCGAAAATGCCGCGAGCATGGTCAGCGCGACCCCGTTGAACAGAGGTAGGTCCGGAACGCGCGCCAGGTAGTTCGGCCAGACGAAGAGCGCGAGGCCGACGACGATGAACGCGTAGAGAGTTCTGAGCAGGTAAAGACGGAACAGCGAAACCTCGGCGGCGGGTTCGGCCGCTCGAACGCTGCCCGGAGAGGCTGTTTCGGCTGTTGCTGCAGCTTCGTTCATGACATCCTCCTTTTCCGCGCTCAGGCCGCGGCCCTGCGGAGGTCCGCGGGAATGAAGTGTTCCGGATTATGCTCTCCCGCGCCCGAATCCGGCTGGAATTCCAGCAGGTCGCCCGGCTGGCAGCGCAGCTCGCCGCAGATCGCCTCGAGCGTGGAAAAGCGGATCGCTCGCGCTTTTCCGGTCTTGAGGATCGAGAGGTTCGCCAGCGTGATCCCGATCCGCTCCGACAGCTCCGTCAGCGTCATCCTCCGCGCGTGCAGGAGGTCGTCGAGCTTCACCACGATGGCCATGATCAGACCGTCCCCTCGAGATCTTCGCGCATCCGCGCGCCCTGCTCGAACACTTCGGCGAGCACGAACATCAACAGCACGGCGAGCCAGCCGGTGACGTCGCGCGGCCAGCCGAAGTCCAGCGGATTGGCCTCGCTCGACACCGAAGCGGCAATGGCCGCAACCGCGATGTTCAGCAGCTGAAGGCCCAGCAGCGACCAGCCGATTGTCCGCAACCGCTGCGCATTCGTGCCGACGAACGGCTCTCCCAGCCGGACGCTCTCGACGATGGCGAGCAGCCGCGACAGGATGATGTAGGCCAGCGGCACCGACGCGATGCCGACCGCCATGATCGCGCGCATCCCGTTGATCAGCGGCTCGCTGTCCGCGCCCAGCCGGACGCCGTGCGCGCCCATGACCGCCGTCTCGGCGACGAGGCTGGCGATCAGCAGCGCCACAATGAACGCGCCGTAGGCGAACGTCGCGAAGATCAGCAGCTTGAGCACGCCGCACGAGAGATTGAGTGCAGAGGGAGCGGTCATAAAGGGGCTCCGGAAATTATCGATAGTCGATAGGGGATGCATCGGGTATCGATAAGAAAGCTCGAACGCAAGCGTCCGGTATCCCCCGCTCGTCGAGCGTCCGCTATGACAAGGGGAGCCACGGAAGCGCCTTTGCACCTCTGCGTCTCTGCGCGCGCAGTCGGCCGCCGCGCCGCTCCGGCTGCACCGGTTGACGTTCGCGTAAGGGGACGCCTATCGCCACCCATCCAGCAGCGGAGACCGCGATGAGCCCGATTTCGACGAAGATGCACGGCGACGTCCTCGTCGTCACCTCCAACAACCCGCCGGTGAATGCCCTCTCCCACGCCGTCCGGGAAGGGATGGCGAAGGCGATCGAGCAGGCCGACCAGGACGCTGCCGTGAAGGCGGTCGTCATCCGCTGCGAAGGTCAGACCTTCTTCGCCGGCGCCGACATTAGCGAGTTCGGCACGCCGAAATCGATGCAGCCCCCGGTCCTGCCCCAGGTGGTCGACATTATCGAGAATTGCACCAAGCCGGTCGTCGCCGCGATCCACGGCACCGCCTTCGGCGGCGGGCTCGAGGTCGCGCTCGCCTCCCACTACCGCGTCGCGGTCTCCTCGGCGAAGCTGGGCGTGCCCGAGGTGAAGCTCGGCCTGCTCCCCGGCGCCGGCGGCACCCAGCGCCTTCCGCGCGCCGCGGGCGTCAGGAAGGCGCTCGAGATGGCCGCCACCGGCAGTCCGATCGGCGCGAAGGAGGCGTTCGAATGCGGCCTCCTCGACCGGCTGATCGAGGGCGACCTCGAGAGCCACGCCGTCGCCTTCGCCGAGGAAGTGAAGGACGTGCGGCCCATCCCAAAGACCAGCGAGCGCGACGACAAGCTCGCCGAAGCCCGCCAGAATCCCGGCCTCTTGGACGAGTTCCGCAAGGCCAATGCCAAGAAGTTCCGCGGCTTCGAGGCGCCCGAGGCGAACATCAAGGCGATCGAGATCGCCACCCGCAAGCCCTACTCGGAGGGCATCCAGGACGAGCGCCGGCTGTTCATGGAGTTGATGAGCGGGACGCAGGCGCGGGCCCAGCAATATTTCTTCTTCGCCGAGCGGAAGGCGGCCAAGATCGAGGGCATCCCGGAAGGCACGCAGCCGCGCGAGGTCAAGAAGGTCGGCGTGATCGGCGCCGGCACGATGGGCGGCGGCATCTCGATGAACTTCCTCTCCGCCGGCATCCCCGTCACCATCGTCGAGATGCAGCAGGAGGCGCTCGACCGCGGCACCGGCGTGATGCGCAAGAATTACGAAGCTTCCGCCGCCAAAGGCAAGCTGAGCGCCGAGCAGGTCGAGCAGGCGATGGGCCTTCTCACCCCGACTCTTAACATGGACGATCTCGCCGACTGCGACCTCCTTATCGAGGCGGTTTTCGAGAATATGGACGTGAAGAAGGAGGTGTTCGGCAAGCTCGACCGCATCGCCAAGCCGGGGGCGATCCTCGCCTCCAACACGTCATACCTCAACATCGACGAGATCGCCGCCTCGACCTCGCGGCCGCAGGACGTGCTCGGCCTCCATTTCTTCTCGCCGGCCAACATCATGAAGCTGCTCGAGGTGGTCCGCGGCGCCAAGACCGCGCCGGACGTGCTGGTGACGGCGATGCTGCTTGCCAAGAAGACCCGCAAGGTCGCGGTGGTGGCGGGCGTCTGCTACGGCTTCATCGGCAACCGCATGCTGATCCCGCGCCAGACCCAGGCGATGCGGCTGCTGCTCGAAGGCGCCACCCCCGAGCAGGTCGACCGCGTCCATATCGAGTTCGGGATGCCGATGGGCCCGTTCCAGATGGCCGACCTCGCCGGAGTCGACATCGGCTGGCACCGCGACCCGAGCCGCATCGAGAATATCCGCGACGCCCTCTGCGCGATCGACCGCTGGGGCCAGAAGAAGGGCGCCGGCTTCTACGACTATGACGAGAAGCGCCGCCCCTCCCCCTCGCCGAAGGTGCAGGAGATCATCGACTCGTTCCGGGAGAAGGAGGGCGTCGAAAAGCGCGATATCCCGGACCGGGAGATAATCGAGCGCACCCTCTACACGATGGTCAACGAGGGCTCGAAGATCCTCGAGGAAGGCATGGCTCAGCGCGCCTCGGACATCGACGTCGTCTGGGTCTACGGCTACGGCTGGCCGGTCTACAAAGGCGGCCCGATGTTCTGGGCGGACACGGAGGGTCTCGACAAGATCGTCGGGGGCCTCAGGCGCCAGCAGGAGCGGCTCGGCGACAGCTTCACCCTCTCCGACCTCCTCGTCCGCAAGGCCGAAGCGGGCGAAAAGCTCACGCGCTAGGCCAACTCGCCGTCGCGGGAGAGGCCGGGGTCGAGCACGAAACGTTTGCGGCTCGGCTCGCGTAGGTTGAGCCGCCCGCCCATTTGACCGGCCGCAGCCGAGCGCCGCAACGCTGGCGGGAGTCTCGGCCCGGCGGCAGCCACGCTGTTCCACTTCTCTCCGGCGTCGGCCCCGGGGAGGACCGACCGGCCATAGCGCGTCCGCTACGGCTTGCGGGTGATCCGGATCGTCAACGTTGCGTTCGCGTATGCCTTGTGAGCATGGATCGCCACGATGTAGCGCTGGTCCTTGTCGTCCGCCGCCGGCGTGCCGAAGACCACTCTCTCGTTGCTGGTCCCGCTGTTTGATTTCTTGTCGGCGCGCAACCGCGACGGAAAGCGGACGATGTCCTGCGGCCATGCCGCCCCCGGCTCGATCGCGGTCCGGTCGACGTACAAGTCGCAGTCTCCGTTGCCGCATCTGAAGTCGAACTCAACCTGTTGCACTTTGGCCCGTCCAGGCATGGCGACATCGACGAAAATCGCTCCACGTGTGGCATCTGACAACGAGCGCAGCGTGACCTCCGTCTGCGTCTTTGGCCACGCACGTGCATCGAAAAGGATCACATCTTTAAAGCCGGTCGCTCCGTAAGCCGCCGCGACGGCACGCGCATCCCACGGGGTCAAGAACCACCGCTGGCCGCATTGATAGCCAAGATGAGCGTACTTGCTTTTGACGCGTATCGTGCTGGTGCCGGGCTTGGCGAACGCGTCCAAATCATAGTGCATGACTGAAGCGAAGTCGTACGGCCCCGTCGTTGTCGAATTCGGGAATTCTGTGAAATTCTTTTTGGCGTCTTCGTCCCTGATGTTGTCCGTGAGGATCTCTACATAGTCGCCGCGGCCAGCCCGGCACTGCTCATGCACAAGCCCTAGTGCGTGGCCAATTTCATGAACAACTATCCCTGGCCAATCCCAATTGACCAACTCCAGAATCTGTTTCCCGCCGCCTCCCATGCCGACGATCGACGAGTTGCTGTTTGAGCTTGTGACAACCTCAATATAGTTTCCGCTCGTGTCTTCTATCTCGTGGAAGGAGAGCTTCGCCCGGAGCGCCCAAAGCCTGCATGCCTCCCGGAAAATCGCTTTCTGCTCGGCGGTAACCGAACTCGCAAACCGATATCTCACCTTTCCGTTCGGCCACTTAGCTCCCGTAAACTCGAAGAAATTTTTCTCTTCAGGTCGCGTGACGATGAAAATCTGATCGTCGATCCGAACGAATTTTCGGCCGAGATCATCCTCCTCAATGCAATCCTCCAGCCCCATTGCAGAAATGTTAAGCCGGCCCGTCACCGAAACCCCCATCGGATCCTCCTCCTCAAAGTGGGGCTCCCCTATTAGTTCAATCTGGCGCTGCTTTGAAGTGACCGTGAGGCTTAGTCGATGACTGCGAAGCTCCGCAGTCTCTCGCGCGAGCGGAAGTGGAAATCGCGCAGCACCACGTCGCGTTCGGGTAGGCGCGCAACATAGTCCGGCGGCGGCTGCACCTGCGCCTGAGCCTGGACGGGTCCTGCGGCGAGCAGCGAGGAAGAGGAACAAGAAAGAGCGTCTCGCGAGCCTACAGCTCCGCTCCGCGCCTTAGCCCGCGACGCGCGCCGCATTGAAGCGCGGAGCGGCCGTCGCAACCTTCATCTCAGCGACGAAGCGGCGGATCGCGGCCGGCGCGTCGCCGGCATGCTCCTCGACCAGCCTCACGATCGCCGACCCGCAGATGACTCCGGCGCCGCCGGCGTCCAGCGCCGCGCGGACATGCTCGGGCTTGGAGATGCCGAAGCCGAAGACCGGCGGCGGAGAGAAGCTTCGCGCGAGGACGTCCAGCATGTCGCGATGGTCGAGCCGCACCGCGTCGCCGGCGCCGGTGACGCCGGCGCGGGCGAGGCAATAGGTGTATCC